>CADAVS010000104.1 GCA_902791425.1 uncultured Ruminococcus sp. | reverse complement strand
AAAAACAAGGTAATCAACACACCCAAGAGCATCAAGTGTATAAACAGCCGAATGTGCATATCCTTCGGCGGAACGCAGAACGCAATAAGACGGATTTTCGATTATTAAATCCATACCGCCCGCAATCGCCATCTGCGAACGAACACTTTTAGGAAATATTGCAAAATCACCACGCTGGACATAATTTCCGCTCATCAAGCCGACAACACAATCGCAATCGGTAATCTGCCGAGCGATATCTATTTGATATTTATGTCCGTTATGAAAAGGATTATATTCGCAAATAATTGCTGCTGTTTTCATATATTATCCTCCGTGTAATTTAAGGTAAAGCTGTGTTTCTGTTTCTGAATTATATCATACCTGCACATTTTTGTCCATATCAATTGTCGCATAACACAAACTTGTTATTCCTTATACACGATAATATTACCGCAACAAAGGAATTTTTATGAATTTTACCGACATATTTGTTAAAAAATTGTAAGATTTTTTACAAATTTCTCTTGTTAATTGGAAAATATAAGTGTATAATATTGTTTGTATGAATAAAATTATAAGTGCTGTGCAAAAACGGCAGAATGGAGATTAAAATGAGTAAGTTTTTAGACACAATCAAGGCACGTGCCAAGGCCGACAAGAAAACAATTGTTCTTCCTGAGTCTATGGACAAGAGAACTTTTGAAGCAGCTGAAAAAGTTTTAAAAGAGGGTATAGCTAACATAATTATTATCGGTACCCCCGAAGAAATCGCAGAAAACGGAAAAGGCTATGATATTTCAGGTGCCACAATTATTGACCCGTTTACATACGAAAAAACAGAGGAATACTTAAATCTCTTTGTTGAACTCAGAAAAAATAAGGGTCTTACATACGAAGAAGCTAAAAAGACAGCCCTCGGCGACTATATGTACTATGCTTGCCTTATGGTTAAGGCAGGTGACGCTGACGGTGTTGTATCAGGTGCTTGTCACTCAACAGCAAACACTTTAAGACCGAGTCTTCAAATAATTAAAACAAAGCCGGGTGTTAAGTTGGTATCAGCCTTCTTCCTTATGGTTGTTCCCGATTGCGAATACGGCTCAAACGGAACATTCATCTTTGCAGACAGTGGTTTGGAGCAAAATCCTGATGTGGAAAAGCTGGCTGCTATTGCGGCTTGTTCTGCTGAGTCATTTGAACTTCTTGTTCAGGAGGAGGCAATGGTTGCTATGCTTTCACACTCTACAAAGGGCAGTGCAAAGCACGATGATGTAACTAAGGTTGTAGAGGCAACAAAGCTCTGTAAGGAACAAAATCCTGACCTCAAAGTTGATGGCGAGCTTCAGTTAGATGCCGCTATCGTTCCGTCAGTTGGTGCTTCCAAGGCTCCCGGCAGTCCTGTTGCAGGTAAGGCAAACGTTCTTGTATTCCCTGACCTTGATGCAGGTAATATCGGTTACAAGCTTGTTCAAAGACTTGCAAAGGCAGAGGCCTACGGCCCTGTTACTCAGGGTATTGCAATGCCTATCAATGACTTATCAAGAGGTTGCAGTGCAGACGATATCGTTGGTGTTGTTGCAATCACTTGTGTTCAGGCACAGGCTAACTAATAATTATTAAATATTGAAAGGAAAATCTATTTATGAAAATCTTAGTTATTAACGCAGGAAGTTCATCACTTAAGTATCAGCTTATTGATATTGAAACAGAAACAGTGCTTGCAAAAGGACTTTGCGAAAGAATTGGCATTGAGGGTTCAAAACTCAACCACACACCAAACGGCGGAGATAAGGTTGTTATCGAAAATCATATGAATGACCACTCTGACGCCATCAAAATGGTTCTTGACGCACTCGTTAACAGTGAATACGGAGTTATATCTGATATGAGTGAAATCTCGGCTGTTGGTCACAGAGTTGTTCACGGAGGAGAATTATTCAGCAAATCCGTCATCATTAACGATGAACTTAAAGACGCTGTTAAGGAGTGTATTCCTCTTGCACCGCTTCATAACCCTGCTAACTTAATAGGTATTGATGCTTGCGAGAAAGCTATGCCCGGTGTTCCTCAGGTTGGTGTATTTGATACAGCATTCCATCAGACTATGCCAAAAGAAGTTTATATGTATGGCCTACCTTATGAATTATATACAGACTACAAAATCAGACGTTACGGTTTCCACGGAACTTCACATAAATATGTTAGCTCCAAGGCGGCTGAAATTCTCGGCAAGGATATCAAAGATTTAAAGATTATCACTTGTCACTTAGGTAACGGTTCAAGCATCACCGCCGTTGAAAACGGTAAATCTGTTGCAACATCAATGGGCCTTACTCCTTTGGCAGGTACTGTTATGGGTACACGATGCGGAAGCATTGACCCTGCTATAATCAAATTTATTGCCGACCAAAAGGGCATCACTCTTGAAGAGGTTGACAATATATTAAATAAGGAGTCAGGTGTATATGGTATTTCAGGCGTAAGCAGTGACTTCCGTGACCTTGACGCGGCTGCAAAAAGCGGTAATGAACGTGCACAGCTTGCACTTGATATGTTCGTATACAGTGTTCGCAAATATATAGGTCAATATATTGTTCAGATGGGCGGTGTTGATGCCATTGTATTTACCGCAGGCGTTGGCGAAAACGACGGCAAAATGCGTGAAGCAATCACCAAAGACCTTGACTTCCTCGGCATATCTATTGATACCGAAAAGAACAAAGGCATTCGCGGTGATGAAGCAATCATCAGCACAGAGGACAGCAAGGTTAAAGTTCTTGTTGTCCCCACAAATGAGGAGCTTATGATTGCACGCGAAACTGCTGCACTTCTTAAATAATCCTATTTAGACATAAAATTTTGCCGAATGATAATACATACACAGTTATCATTCGGCATTTTTAAATAAGGCGGATATAATATGCAAGAAAAAAATTTTGATTACAGCACCCTGCCAGACGAAGAGCTTGTTGAGTTATCAGCAGGCGGTGATAAGCGTGCAACTGAAATTATTTTTTCAAGATACAAAAACTTAGTCAAAAACAGAGCTAAGGCATATTATCTTGCAGGTGCGGACCACGACGATATTGTTCAAGAAGGTATGATTGGACTATTTAAGGCTATTCGTGATTTCGACATCACAAAACAACCCGGTTTCCGCAGCTTTGCAGATTTATGCATAAAACGCAATATGATATCGGCGGTTAAATCTTCTACGCGAAAAAAACACTCACCGCTTAATTCTTATATTTCACTTAACGAACCCATATTCGATGATAACGAAGAACGCACTCTTGAAGAAATGATTATTGAAAAAACTTCTTCTAACCCTGAAGATATGTTTCTTCAAAGAGAAAAAACAGAATTATTAAATCAGGAAATAGAGTCTAAGCTCAGCAAATTGGAAAAATCGGTTTTAGTCAGATATTTAAACGGAGTCAACTACAACGATATTGCGGCAGAACTCAACAGAACTCCAAAATCTATTGATAACGCCCTGCAAAGAATTAAGCATAAGTTAAATAAATTAGATTAAAATACTAAATAACACAAAACGAGCGGCAAAAATTTGCCGCCCATTTTGTGTTATTTAATTAGCTAAATTTATATCAAAAGATTACACACGCTTAACATCTGTGGCCTGTGGACCTTTCTCTCCGTCAACAACGTCAAATTCAACCTCTGCACCCTCTTCGAGAGTCTTATAACCCTCCATAGCTATGGCAGAAAAATGAACAAAAACATCTGTTCCCTCTTCGGTTTCAATAAAACCATAACCTTTTTCTGCGTTAAACCACTTTACTTTTCCTTGCATGATACTTCATTGCCTTTCTGCTCACAAAAATATGATACGCTTTTATCCGCCGTAAGCATACGGAACGTATAATTAAATTATAAATAATTTAACATCAGAGGAAATTATATCATATATACAAAAAATTGTCAAGTGTTTTTGTGCATAATGCACATAATCCTATATATTTACAAAATTCTATTTAATCAAAATAAAATCGCTAAATATTTTAGGTAGGCTTTAAGGAATTAAAGCACAGTCATCTTCTTTATTTTGATATCTTCGACGGGAGTTCCGCCCTCAGGACCTCTGCGATCAATCTTTAAAAAATCGTCAACGGTTTCCATTCCCTCGATTACACGGCCAAAACCTGCATATTGACCGTCTAAAAATGTACAGTCAGCATAGCATATAAAGAACTGTGAGCTCGCAGAGTTGGGGTCCATAGACCTTGCCATTGATACAACCCCTCTTGTATGAGATAGTGTATTCTGAGTAAAACCATTTTGTGCAAACTCGCCCTTAATATTCTTACCGCTGCCGCCCATACCTGTGCCTGTTGGGTCACCGCCCTGAGCCATAAAGTCATCTATAACACGATGAAATACAACACCGTCATAGAAGCCCTCAGATGCCAATTTTTCAAAATTTTCAGCCGTTTCGGGTGCGTATTCAGGTAACAATTCTATTGTGAATGTACCGCCGTTCTCCATTTCAACTTTTACTGTTTTGTTAGCCATTTGCTTTTCCTCCGTCTTGTGCATTATTTTCTTCACCGCTCTGAGCTTGCGCCTCTGTTTGAGCCGCCATCAAAGCATTATTTGAATCAGCAATTTCTTTCAATATATCGCTTACCGATATGTTGCTTACAAAATCATTATCAGCCTTAATATTCCATTTATCAATAAGATAATTTTCAAACTCCGCAAAGCCTACAACTCTTTTTATGATGTGGTATCCATATGAACTCTCAACAACATCACTTATTTCGTCATATTCCAGGTTGAAGGATGCATCTTCAAATTCAGCCACCATCTCACCGGGACCAAAGCAGTAACCGCTGTCAGGTTCACCTGTATCTTCGTTAAATTCCTTCATAAGTTTATTAAAGTCCTCTCCGCTCTTTGCACGTTCCAAAACCTCTTGAATTGTCTTTTTGGGGTCTTCATACTTTGTGCTGTTATTCTTAATAAGAATATGCTGAACAGATACTTTATTATCATTTTTGTATTCCTTCATCTTTTTTTCGTCTTTAATATACTTTTCTCTGTTTTCGTCAAAGTCACTTTTAACCTTGCTGTATATAGTTTCTGACTCGTAAAGACCTAAATACTCATCAACTGTTTCAACTCCGATTGACTTTAAAGTTTTTTCAAACAGGCTATCACCTTGCTCTGTTTTATACTGTTCCATACCTGACTTAATTTGTTCGCGTTCTTCATCGGTAAAAGTTATATCATTCTCTTTGCCGTATTTAACTATTGCCTCTCTTTTAATCATTTCGTTAACGGCGTTTTCCTTAATCACATCCGACATAACTCTGCCGTCTGACATCTTCTTATCCCAATCTACTGTTGTTAAATCGGTTATAGTAGGGTCATCAGCCATCGCCGTATTCATAGCAGCCTGATAAAC
>CADAVS010000103.1 GCA_902791425.1 uncultured Ruminococcus sp. | reverse complement strand
TTTGCCTGCGGCAATTCTTTCGCATTGATGCTTGTATATAGCCTTCAGAAAACATATCAGTCTGTAAGAATCACCCTTGTCCAATATCTGACGAAACTCCTCTTTACGCTTTGTATCGTTCTCTATCCATTGAGGTTCTGAATTTTTCACGCTTTCAATCATATCCATAAATTCAATTTTTGACGGAAGAATATGCATTTTATTCAAAAGACTTTCGTTTGCAAGGGGAACAAGAATTGTTGAGCCTTCGTTATAAACAGGTACCAACATCAAATACTTAAAAGTATCATTTCCGATTTTACGCTCGGTGACATCGGTAATCCGACAAACTCCGTCGGTGCCATATAAAATTATATCATTTATCTTATACTTCATTTTATCGTCCCTTTATACTGCTTTTTTATCACTACCTATATATAGTTTAACATATTTTCTGAAAAAATGTAAGCACCAATTTGAAAAATTTATAATTTTTTGTCTGTTATAAACTCAAATCCAACAGGCGGTATTTTTATCTCTATATGCCCCGTTTTCTCGGAAACAGCCTCTTGCACGCCGATGCCTTTATACAGCCTTGAATGTTCAAAATCAGATAAGTCAAGCTCTACAGTATGCCCGTCAAAATCACGATTTACCGCACATATTGCCAAACACTTTTCTGTTTTTTCTCCAAAAGCATTTTTACCGTTTTCAAAGAATCTCGCATAGACATAGACTCCGTCTTTTGCGTAGAGGGTTTTATATAAGCCTGTCTGTAGGACCTCGCATTCATTCCTCAATTTGCCCAAGGCTCTTACTGTTTCAATCAGCTCCATATCAACCGAATGCCACGGAAAAGGCTTTCTGTTATAAGGGTCTCTGCCGCCTTGCATTCCTGCCTCGTCGCCGTAATATATTGACGGAACTCCTACATACGTCATTTGAACAAACATAGCGCATTTCAAGCGATAGGTTGCAAGCTCCTCAAGTCCTGAGGACAATTTCTGTTCCCCGCACTCTGACTCTAATCCGCCAAAATATGATTTTATACGCATTGTATCGTGGGTTCCTATTAAGTTCATCAGCGAATATCTGACACATGCGGGATAGTTCTCCGCAATGGACATAAGTGCCCTGTCCATATTTTCAGCTGATTCCCTGCCTGAAATAAACGCCGTTACATTATCTTTAAAGGGATAATTCATAACACTGTCAAGCTCATAGCCCAACAAATATTCCCTTTGCATACTGTATGCAATCTTGTTGGAGGCGTCCTCCCAAACTTCACCGATTATTACAGCATCATCTTTTACCTTTTTGACTTCCTCGCGGAGAATTTTTATAAACTCATCAGGAAGTTCGTCAGCCACGTCAAGCCGCCAGCCTGATGCACCTAATCTCAGCCACTTTTTGATAACTGAGTCGTCATCTCTCAATATATAATTCAAATAAGATGGTTCAAGCTCATCTACGTTGGGGAGGTTACTGCAACCCCACCAGCTTTCGTATTCCTTATTGTCATTAATCTTATACCAACTTCTGTAAGGCGAGTTCTCATCATTATACGCTCCGCCCTCACCGTAGCTTCCGTACTTGTTAAAGTATATGCTGTCCGCTCCCGTATGGCTGAACACGCCGTCAAGTATTATCTTAATTCCGTATTCATCAGCCTTTTTGCATAATTCAGAAAAATCTTCTTCTGTACCAAACATAGGGTCAATCTCTTTGTAATTGGAGGTGTCATATTTGTGATTTGAATATGCGTCAAATATGGGGTTGAGATAAATCACACCTACTCCAAGTGACTTTATATAAGGCAGTTTCTTAATTATTCCTTTAAGATTACCGCCATAGAAGTCATTGCAGGCAGGTCCGTTTTCGTAAGGGTGTCTGTTAAAGGATATGGGCTCATATTTATCATAATGGACTACATATTCATCGCGTTTTTTGTGTATTTCTCTGTCCTTATGTTCTCCGTAAAATCTGTCGGGAAATATCTGATACATCACTTTTCCGCAAAACCATTCGGGTGTTTTAAAGGCTTTATCATATACTGTTATCTGATAACTCTTTCCGTCATTAAAGCTTTCCAACCTGCCGACTCCGCCTAAGCCATCACTTGCATTCAAATACCAATATGTGTTATGAGATATATTAATCACAAAACAATACCACAAAAGGCACGGCACCTTTGGCATCTCTATTTTTGCCGAATACGAATATACTCCGTTTTTTTTCGTTGCGGTCATTGGATATAGCTTTTCGCCCTCGTCTGTCCATACTCTGACCATAACACTCTCAGGCAAATCGCAATCGTTTATATCAATACGCAATGCGACAATGTCACCTGTTTTCGCCGCACCGAAAGGACTGCGGAACCTTATATCCTGTGAATTATGATAAACCTTCATATACTCCAACCCCTGTTTTGTTTAATGTATAAATAAGCATAGCAAAATCGGCATAAATATCGCCGGAACAAAGTTCATTACCTTGTACTTTGAAAGCCCAATCATATTAAGCGCCAAAGCAATCAATATAAGAGAGCCTACACAGGACATCTCTGCCACGGCAGCATCGCTCAATACAGGTGCGACCCATTGGGCAAGCAATGTTATACTGCCCTGATATACCAAGACAAATGCCGCTGAAAATAATACTCCCACACCTAATGAAGACGCAAATAATATTGCGGCAACAAAGTCAAGTGTGGACTTGGCAAAAAGAATTTCGTGATTTCCCGAAATTCCGCTTTCAAGGGAACCGACAATTGACATCGCCCCCACGCAAAACAGCAGACTTGCAGAAACAAAGCCCTCTGCAATATTGGACTTTGTGTCCTTGCCGCTGACCTTATCACGTACAAATTCGCCAAGGCGGTTTATCTGCTTGTCCAAATCAATCAGTTCGCCGATAATTGTTCCGAATACCATAGACAGTATCAGCACCAATGTGAGCTTGCCGTCAGACAAGCCTGAAATTCCTATGTACATTGTGCAAAATCCAAGTGCTGTCATCAAGCCTTTTTCAAGTCTTTGCGGCAAGCCCTTTTTTACAAGCAAGCCTATAAGTCCGCCTGCCAATACAGCAATAACATTTACTATTGTACCAAGCATTACTATACTTCCTCTCCTAAATTCTACCACAATATCCTTTAAAATTCAACCCGATAAGTGTTGCAAACACCTTAAATATCAAGGGGAAAATGAATATATATTCCCTCTTTATCTCTGAACAAATCAAATATCATATTTGTAAAATCTGATATATCCGTTTCTGCGACATCCAAATTACATTCTGTAACTTTTCCGCCGCTTATACGGCAACAGATATTGTTTTCGACAATTATATCATCTTTTATCCTTATTACGGTTTCGTTTTCTATAAAATTTGCTAACCTTTCAAGCACCGACCTTACGTTTATAATCCTTGCCATCAGAGGATAGCTGTTTGTAATCTCTGCGGTCTTTATTCCGAACGCCTCGCTCGCTATCCACTCTCCACCTTCGGGGTATAACAAGGCATAGCCATTCTCAGTCAATGCTATTTGACCATCTGCGATATTCTTTAATGCATACACAGTCTTTTGCCAATAATCATAGGTTCTGTCAACGTAGACAGCCACACTCGACATTGCCGACTTATAAATTTTGTCAAGACTTTCTATCAGTTCATCATCTGTATTTTCGGCATATTTCAAATTCTTATCAGCCAATCTGTGAAAATTAATATCAAAGTTTTTTGAAAAACCGAATTTCTCATACATACCGCTTACCGCCGCCACCAGAACGCATATTTCGCAGCCGTCTGAATATAATTTTGGCATTGCATACTCAAACAGCTCTCTGACCTTGCCTTTATTTCTGTACTCGGGATATGTGGACACACCCCATATTCCTCTTGCCGAGAACGCCATATTTTTAATCTGCATAGCAAAAGGAAGCATCTGCATTGCAGATACCACCTTGTCGTCAACCTCTGCTACAACAGTATTTTCAGAACTATAATTTTTATCAAAATTCCAATCTACAAAGGCAGGAGTATCGTCAAAACAAACACTCCATAAATCTTTTATTATATGCCGTTCGCTTTCGTATGAAAATCTTGCCATAATTATATTCTCCTAAAAGACGGTTCTTATCAAAACCATATAACATACTGTTCCTGCAAGAACGCTGAGCAGGGAATTCTTACGCCACGCCTGCAAAACAACAACCACTGCGACCGAAATCAGTTCAGGCAAGCCGTATGGATATGAGAGAATACTCGTATCCTTCAGGCAATACACCACCAACAATCCCATTATTCCGTAGGGCAATGTGTTGCTTAAGCGTCTGACAGCCACAGGGATTTCCCTTCCCTTAGGGAAGGCGATAAATGCAAGCGAACGAATGAAATATGTAACAATAGCAATAATTGCTATACTGATTACAGAAAAAAGAGTCTTATTCATAATCTTCCTCCTTGGGTTGTCCTACCTTGCCCGACATTAAAACAACAGTAAGGACAAGCATTGCGGGAATAACAAAATTATCTGCACCCAATATCAAAATGAATATCAGTGATACTGCAACCCCGAATATTGCGGAGAAATGATTTTTTGCTTCTCGCCATTGGTCTACAAAAATCGTAACAAAAAGTGCGGTCATTGCAAATTCCATACCACGGCTGTCAAAATTCGCAAGCTCCCCAAGCAACGCACCCGATACACAGCCTATTATCCAATAGCAATGGTTTAAGGCGGACAGCAAAAAGTAGTATGCGTGAAGATGTATTCCTTTATTCTCGGGCTTGCTTGTATCCATTGTGGAAACGAGCGAATATGTTTCGTCTGTCAAGGCAAACTGCAAATACCATCTTCCTTTTTTGACCTGTCTGTACTTTTCAAGCATAGATAACCCGTAAAAGAAATATCTTCCGTTAATCATAAGCGTCATTACCGCAGTGGTAAGAAATGAAACGGCACCGCCAAGCAAGTCAACAGCAACATACTGCATAGAACCGCCAAGAATAGTAAGTCCCATTATTCCCGCCCACAGAAAATTGTAGCCCTCTTTTTGAATTAATACGCCAAACCCCATCCCCATAATAATATATCCTGCCATTATGGGTAGGCTGTCTATAAATGCTCTTTTGAATGTTTTTTTGTTCATTTTAAACACATTTCCTTAATACATCTTTTGTACGTGTGAAAAAACCCACTCAAATGAGTGGGTTTTCACTACGGGTCTGTCTCCGTATGGAGCTGGTAATAGGACTTGAACCTACAACCTGCTGATTACAAATCAGCTGCTCTGCCAATTGAGCTATACCAGCATTTGTTGTTTCACACTGACGGGTTATAGAATATCATATTTTATGAGTTTTGTCAAGGCTTTTTTTCAAAAAAATATGTTATTTTTAAAAAATCTGTTTTGGGCTTGTCCCCTTGGGTAAACACTGTATGAATATTTGTCTGTAATTAGTGTTTACCTAAAAGGGCAGCTCTATGTATTCTGATAAGAGAATATATATCAATGCATATATCAGCATTGAATTGTCCTCGCAATCATCACCGCCGTCAAGCATAATCAGAATGAGAGCAATAATCAGCAAG
>CADAVS010000102.1 GCA_902791425.1 uncultured Ruminococcus sp. | reverse complement strand
TAGCGGGCGGTATCTTTCTGTTGCACTTTCCCTAAAGTCGCCTCCGCAAGCCGTTAGCTTGCATCCTGCCCTGTGGAGCCCGGACTTTCCTCATATACAGGATTACTCCTTGTATACGCAATCACCTGGCCTACTGCATAATCTTACTTTATAAAAGCGTTACCTTTATAACGTCATTCATACCCTCTATCTCTGCAACAATGCTGCTGTCACACTTGCCGTCTATGTCAATCATAGTATAAGCGTTGTCACCCTTGCTTTTGTTCAGCATATTGGAGATGTTTACTCCCTTGCTTGAGAATACATCTGTAATATTTTTAAGCATAGACGGAACGTTCCTATGCAGAACAGTAACACGAGCACCATTTGCCTTGCCCATATCACAGTTAGGGAAGTTTACACTGTTCTTAATATTACCGTTTTCCAAGAAGTCTTTAATCTCAGAAGAAGCCATAACAGCACAGTTTTCTTCGCTCTCAGGTGTAGAAGCACCAAGATGTGGCATACAAATTACATTCTCGTTAGCAATAAGAGCCTCAGATGCAAAGTCAGTAACATAACAACTGAGTGTGCCATTATCAAGTGCAGCTATAACATCGGCTTCATCAACCAACTCGCCTCTTGAGAAGTTGAGGACTCTTGCACCCTTCTTAACCTTTGCAAAGGCTTCAGAGTTGAGCATTCCCTTTGTTTCAGGTGTTGCAGGAACGTGAATTGTGATATAATCAGCCTTTTCGAGAAGCTCATCCAAGCTGTTTGCCTTGTGAGCAAACCTCGTAAGATGCCAAGCGGCATCAACTGACAAATATGGGTCAAAGCCGATTACGTCCATACCGAGATGATGAGCGGCATTAGCAACCTTAACACCGATTGCACCAAGACCAAC
This sequence comes from uncultured Ruminococcus sp., assembly GCA_902791425.1. Lineage (GTDB taxonomy): Bacteria > Bacillota > Clostridia > Monoglobales > Monoglobaceae > UMGS1820. The sequence goes on along the minus strand of CADAVS010000102.1, from coordinate 4,695 downwards.
AACACCAAGTGTCTTGCCTTCGATTTCGGGGCCTGCATAATTTGACTTACCTTTCTCTACGAGAGAGGATATAGCATCTCCCTCTCCTGCCAAAGTCTTTACCCACTCAATACCATCTACAATCTTTCTTGAAGCCAGGAACAACGCAGAGAGAACAAGCTCTTTAACGGCGTTTGCATTTGCACCTGGAGTATTGAATACAACAATACCTTTTTCTGTGCATTTGTCAATAGGAATATTGTTTACACCGGCACCTGCACGGGCAACTGCTCTTAAAGATGCAGGCAATTCCATATCGTGCATTTTAAAGCTTCTGAGGATAATGCCATCAGGATTTTCAACCTCGTCAGCCACGTTATAATTTGAGTCTAAAACAGCAAGACCCTTTTTAGATATTTTATTCAAAGTCTGAATTTTATACATTTTGCTCTTCCTTTCAAAATATAAATATTATTTAGGGAGGGTTAAAATCACCCTCCCGACTTTATACAATTAATATTAAAACTAATTATTCATTTCAAAGTCTTTCATAAAGGCAACTAACTTCTCAACGCCTTCAATGGGCATCGCATTATAGATGCTTGCTCTCATACCGCCAACAGTTCTGTGACCTTTGAGATTAACAAAGCCTTGTTTCTTTGATTCCTCAATAAACTTAGCATTTAACTCATCAGAATCAGTTACAAACGGAACATTCATAAGAGAACGGTCCTCGGGTACAACTGTACCTCTGAACATTTTTGAGCTGTCAAGGAAATCGTAAAGGATTTTAGCTTTCTTAACGTTTACTTCGTGCATAGCAGCAATACCGCCAAGATTTTTAATCCATTCGTAAACAAGCTTACAAATGTATATGCCGTATGTAGGCGGTGTATTATACATAGAGCCGTTTTCAGAATGAGTCTTATAGTTCAACATTATCGGTGTGTTTTCTGCAGCATTTCCTATCAAGTCTTCTCTTGCAATAACAACAGTTACACCGGCAGGACCCATATTCTTCTGAGCCCCTGCATATATCAACCCAAACTTGCTGATATCCACTTCTTCCGATAAGATACAAGATGACATATCTGTGACAACATCAGTATCACCAAAATCAGGCATTGTGTTATAATGTGTGCCGTAAATTGTGTTGTTGTATGTAATATGAACATAATCAGCGTCCGGTGTAATCATTGACTTATCTACCTTAGGAAGATAAGAAAATGTCTTATCCGCACTTGATGCAATAGCGTTAGCCTCGATAAAACGAGAAGCCTCCTGATGTGCTTTCTTTGCCCACTGTCCTGTAATAACGTAGTCAGCCTTCTTATTCTTGTTACCTAAGTTGAGAGGCACCATCGAAAACTGAGTTGATGCACCGCCCTGAAGGAACATAACCTTGTAATTATCAGGTATTGCCATTATCTCACGCAAAAGAGCCTCAGCCTCATCTATAATTGCCTGGTACTCTTTGGAACGATGACTCATCTCCATAACAGACTGTCCGCTCCCATTGCAATCAAGCATCTCCTTCTGTGCACGTTCAAGAACTTCAAGCGGAAGCATTGAAGGACCTGCTGAAAAATTATAAACTCTGGCCATTTTAAAAACCCCTCCATAAAATTTAATTATACTTATATCGATTAAATATTAAACGATAAAGAAGTCACTCTTTTTATTATATACCTAAAATATTAAAAGGTCAATAACTTTTTTCCAATATTTTTGACCAATTTAGAACCAATTTTGAATTATGTATACTCCTCAATTTGTTAAGCTGACTTTTTGTACAAAAAATAAACAAGGCATACCGCAGTTTAAGCGATATGCCTTTAATTTATATTACATTATTTACACTTGTTTGGAAGTCTTGGAAAAGCGGTTTACTGTAATTTACACTCTTTCGCTTCTGAAAGAGGCTTAATATTGTTCCATATAAATGCTTTGTATTTTGATACATTAGCAGTCTGGAATATTGCACTTGCTGTTCCATTGTTTAATGTGAGAGTTTGAAGCTCTAATAATTTACCCATGCTATCATAGGAAGCTACATATACAGTAGCAGTATCGGGAGCATTTACAGCAGATAAGTTGATAAACGCATACGGACCATAATTTGCGGCAGTAAAGCTGGTTATTTCAACCTTAGGAACTACAGTAACCTTACAGGTTGCAACAAAGCCGCCGCTTACCGTTTTTGCTGTGATAGTAGCCTCGCCTAAAGATTTTGCAGTTACAACACCATCTGCCACATCGGCAACAGAACTGTTTGATGAAGTCCAAGTTACTAATTTGTTGGTAGCATCTTCCGGCAATACATTTGCTCTTAAAGTATAAGTTTTGCCTATTGTAATTTCCTGCTCGTTAGTATTTAATGTTATACCTGTAACATTAACAATCGGAACATTTGATTTTACAACCGTAACAAGGCAGGTAGCAGACTTATTACCATAAGTAGCAGTAGCGGTTACATTAGCCGTACCTTCACCCACAGCGGACACTTTGCCGTTGCTGTCTACTACGGCAACAGCAGTATTATCACTTGACCATTTAATTATATCAGTTGAATTAGTCGGGCTGATGGCAGCAGAGAGAACCTCTGAATTGCCCATAGCCAATTCAAGTCCTGTTTTATTCAGTGTTACAGAAGTTGCAGGTCTTACAACTGTTACTTCAATAGAATCAGATAATCCCGATTCAGTTGTCATAGTAATCGTTGTCGTTCCATAAGACTTTCCGTAAACAGCACCGCTTGCAGATACAGTAGCAATATTTGTATCACCTGAAGTAAAGGTTATAGTATCAGTATCAAAGTAAGGCTCTGTCTGCATATCAGGTGTTACTGTTGCGTATCTTGCAATATTCATACTGCTTTCCGGATAAGCAAGTGTGGTTATAGGTGCATCTACGGCAGTAAATGCCATACTTCTTGAATTCGCATATTCCTCAGCATAAGAACCTGATTTACCATACATTGTCATTTTGGCAGGGTACGAGAATGAATTTGTCTGCATACTTGTAACACTCTGCGGAATATATGCTGAAGTCAACTTTGTATCCTCCGCAAAAGCATTCGCCGCTATTGTTGTGCAAAATCTTGGTATTGTAACCGATGTAAGACTTGAACAAAGCCTGAACGCCGAATCAGGAATAGTAGTAATTCCTTTGCCTAACTTAACATCGGTTAATTTATCACAACCATAACACATATTTGAACCAATCGAAGTTACTTTGTCACCAATTGTTATGCTCTCCAAGATATCACAATCGTAAAATGCCTTTGAACCAACAGAACTAGAACCTTTAATTTCTACTTTAGTTAATGCATCGCAGTTTTGAAATGCACTTGAACCAATAGAAGTTACATTGTCTGGAATAATTATTTCTGTTAGTCCAGAACAATTTTGAAATGCTCCTGTATCAATTGTTATTACATTGTGAGGTATATCAATAGTAATTAAGCCATCACAATTATAGAAAGCTGAGTCCTCAATTGATTTCAATTCTTTTGGCAAATTTATTGATGGCAAAGATGCGCAACCATAAAATGCACAGCTCCGAATTGCTGTTACCGTATCCGGCAGAGTAATCTCTTTCAGATTTTTGCAATTACAAAACATATATGTCACGATATTTTGTCTTGTACTTGGCAGCTTTACTTTTTCAAGAGAGGTACAACCGTAGAAAATATAATCTCCCATAGAGGTAATGCTGTCCGGCAAAGATATTTCTGCAAGTGATGTACAACCGTAAAACGCATTACCACCTATCGTTGTCACACTGTCGGGTATATCTACGCTCTCCAAAGATTCACAGTTACTAAATGCACTGCCTCCTATCACGGTTACACTGTCCGGTATTGTTATATTTTTTATATTTGGTATTCCTGTAAATAAGTTGTGTGGAATTGCTGTTAATCCTTCTTCTATGCTTATGTCAGTTAAACAAGTTGCATTTTTAAATGGTCCATAATTTATTACATTTTCAAGAGTTTTTGGTATAGTTATACTTTTAACACCACTATTTTCAAAAATGTTTTCCCAAATTGTTGTTAAATACCTTGGCAACTGTACATTGGTTAAGTTTGGACAATTTGCAAACGCATAACTCTGTATCTCTATCACACTATCCGGTATATATGCGCTCTCCAAAGATTTACAGTTATAAAACGTCTGATAGTTTATTTTCGTCAGGCTATTTGACAAATCCACATATTTCAAATCAGTACAACCATAAAAAGCAGAATTGCCGATTTCAGTTATAGCATCGGGCATAGTAATACTTTTTAACGATGTATTATTTTCAAAAGCATCACTGCCAATAGCCGTTACAGTATATCCGTCAATAGCTGATGGAATTGCAAGTGCTGTCGCAGAACCTTTATATCCTGTTATAGTTGCATTGTTGTTGCCGTCGAGAGTGTATGTCCACAAGGTGGTTGTTGTTCCGTCTGAATTGGTGTAGGAGCCTTTTGAATAACTCGGTGACGGATTGAAATATGCCGAATTAGTATGCGTAGTGTATTTCGTATAGGCTTCGTTATCAGTCTTATCCCTTGTACAGCAATCCACTAATTGTCCGTCCTCATAGTGATAATATACCCTCCACGGGCTGTTGCTTTCTGTATAAATATCATATGTTTTACTGAAGGTGCTTTTATCCACAAAATAATTTATGGTAACTCTTGCACCCACATTTGAATATAGATACGCT
>CADAVS010000101.1 GCA_902791425.1 uncultured Ruminococcus sp. | reverse complement strand
AAGACCGCTTTCTAAATACTTCTCACGCAGAGGCTTAAAGTAATCAGCAATCTCTGTCAAAGCGTCAAGGCTGATGCCTGTATCGTACTCTGTACCCTCTAAAGTAGCAACCAACGGCTCTGTCGGCGGCTGAGATGTTCCCAATGCCAAGGGTGACAACGCACAATCGACAACGTCAACGCCTGCTTCTATCGCCTTTAAATATGTCATAGAAGCAACACCGCTTGTATAGTGAGTATGCAACTGAATAGGAATTTTAACCGCCTTTTTCAGAGCAGTAACAAGGTCATAAGAGTTATCTGGTGTAAGAAGCCCTGCCATATCCTTAATACAGATAGAGTCTGCACCGCAATCCTCGTATTCCTTTGCAAGTTTTACAAAGAACTCGTTGTTGTGAACGGGGCTGATTGTGTATGAAATAGCCGCCTGAACGTGACCTTTTTCCTTTTTGGTTGCATTTATTGCTGTCTGCAAATTGCGGACATCATTAAGTGCATCAAATATTCTGAGTATATCAATACCGTTTGCGATAGACTTTTGAACAAAGTATTCAACAATATCATCAGCATAGTGACGATATCCCAATATGTTTTGTCCACGGAAAAGCATTTGAAGCTTTGTGTTGGGAGCAGCGGCTCTTATTTTGCGAAGCCTTTCCCAAGGGTCCTCGTTCAAGAAACGAAGACAAGCATCAAAGGTTGCTCCGCCCCATACCTCCAAAGAATGATAACCAATCTTATCCATAAGAGGAAGTGCGGGGAGAATTTCGTCCGTAGTCATTCTTGTGGCAATCAATGACTGATGTGCATCACGGCATATTGTTTCTGTAATTCCTACTTTTCCCATTATTATTACCTCCTTATAAATCTATATTAGTGTGCAAAGAGTGATAAGAATACACCTGCGGCAACAGCTGAACCTATAACACCTGCAACATTAGGGCCCATAGCGTGCATTAAAAGGAAGTTAGAAGGATTTTCCTTCTGACCAACCGATTGAGCAACACGAGCGGCCATAGGAACCGCGGATACGCCTGCGGAACCGATAAGCGGATTGATTTTTCCGCCTGTTAATTTACACATAATCTTACCTAAGATAACACCGCCTGCCGTACTGAAACAGAAAGCGATAAGACCCAATACAACTATACCGAGGGTTTCAACTGTCAAAAATGTTTCAGCCTTAGCGGTAGCACCTACTGTTATTCCCAAGAATATGGTAATAATATTCATAAGGCTGTTTTGAGCGGTATCAATAAGTCTGTCAACGACGCCTGATTCCTTAGCCAAATTACCCAGCATAAGCATACCTACAAGTGTTACTGCGTCAGGAACAATAAGTGCAACAACTATTGTAACTATTACAGGGAAAACAAGCTTCTCTGTCTTGCTGACAGGTCGGAGCTGTTCCATAACGATTTGGCGTTCCTTCTTGGTTGTAAAGAGCTTCATAATCGGCGGCTGTATAACAGGTATAAGTGCCATATATGAGTATGCGGCTATTGCTATTGCCGGCAAAAGCTCAGGTGCAAGGGTTTTGGTAACATAGATAGCGGTAGGTCCGTCTGCACCGCCTATAATACCGATAGAAGCCGCCTCGTTTACGCCGAAGTTAATACCCGGAATAAGGGCACTTAGCACAAGTGCTCCCAAAAATGTTGTGAAAACGCCAAGCTGTGCGGCAGCACCTAGAATAATACTCTTAGGGTTTGCGATAAGGGGACCGAAGTCTGTCATAACGCCTATACCCAAAAAGATAAGAGGCGGATATATACCAAGTTTAACGCCCAAGTACAACAAGTCAAGCAAGCCGCCGTGTTTAATAATTTCGCCCATTTGTAAACCGTCTGCACTGTTAAAATATTCCGGGTGCATCATAATTGCACTTGAATTTGCAAACATAGGTAAGTTTGAAAGCAACATACCAAATGCAATCGGCAAAAGCAACAACGGCTCAAACTGCTTGACAATCGCCAAATACAGTAACAAACAAGCAATAACAATCATAAGGGGTGTTCCGATAACCGAAATCAAGCTGTCGAACCCTGAAGATGCAGCGGCGATACCAAGTTTTGCGTTTTCAATCAAAGCAGCTACGCCTGTCCTGCTTAAAAAACTTAAAAGTCCTTCTATCATAAATACCTTCCTTTCGTTTATCCGAATTAATCAAATAGATTAACCGATAGAAACAAGTGTGTCACCGGTATTTACGTTATCTCCGCCCGATACATTTACAGCAACAACTTTGCCGGCACTCGGAGCCATAATTTCGTTCTCCATCTTCATAGCTTCAAGGATACAAAGAACGTCGCCCTCATTTACGGAATCACCTACGTTTACCTTAACAGATACAATTCTGCCGGGCATAGGTGCAGAAACTGCGGTTGAGCCTGCGGGAGCGGCAGCCGGTGCAGGTGCGGCAGCAGGTGCAGGAGCAGCAGCCGGAGCGGCAGCAGCAGCCGGTGCAGGTGCAGCAGCAGGAGCGGGAGCAGGTGCAGCAACAGGAGCACTTGCAGTTGTGCCGCCTACTTCTTCGACTTCAACTTCATAAAAATTACCATTTACGTTTATTCTAAACTTTCTCATAATTCATAACAATCCTTTCTGAATAGTCCTTCTTAAAATCTTGAATCAATAATATCTCTTACACCGGCTTTGTTCCAAGCAGGAGCATTATCACCGATTCTTCTGTAAGACTTAATATTCAAACGAGAGGCAGGTGTGTCCATTACGGCGGCAACGGCGGCAGTAATGACAGCCAACAGAGTACCTTCGTCTATGCCGCTATCTGCGGCGGCAGGAACAGGAACAGTTGTCACTTCAACAGCAGGAGTAGGAGCTGATGCTGTTTCAGCTTTTTTGCTCGGTTCCTTAGTCTTGTCTTTTTTATTCGGCTTATAGAAAATAGCCTTCATTGCCATCATAACAAGCATCAATATAGCAAGCACCGAAAAAACTATGATTAAGCCAATGCCTGTTACTTGCAAGCCTTCACTTAACGCTTCAGCTAATGACATATTAAATTTCTCCTTTCAGATTTCAGAAAATAAAATGTGATTATAAATTTATAATCAAAGCAATTACATAGGAATATTTCCGTGCTTTTTAGCAGGGCGGCTTTCCCTCTTGCTTATCAACATTTCAAGAGCACTGACAACTCTCTGACGAGTAGAATCAGGTTCAATAACGTCATCAACATAACCGCGTGCCGCGGCAGCATAAGGACTTGCATACTTTTCTTTGTACTCTGCAATTTTAGCATTACGTGTTTCGATAGGATTATCAGATGCGGCAATGTCGTCCTCAAATACAATATTTGCCGCTCCGTCAGCACCCATAACCGAAATCTCAGCAGTTGGCCAAGCGAGAACAATGTCAGCACCCAGGTGCTTGCTGTTCATTGCAATGTAGGCACTTCCGTACGCCTTATTCACAATAACATTTACCTTAGGAACAGATGCCTCTGCAAAAGCGTAGAGTAGCTTTGCTCCGTGTCTGATAATTCCGTTGTGTTCTTCAGCCTTGTCAACAACATATCCTGCTGCATCTGTGAATGTAACAACGGGAATACCATAGCTGTCACAGAAACGTACAAATCTTGCACCCTTCTCTGATGCCTTGCTGTCAATTAAGCTGTTTGCGGCATTGGCAACAACGCCCACAGATGAGCCGTTCATTCTTGCAAAGCCTGTAATGATGTTTTGAGCATAGCCTGCAAACATTTCGGTAAATTCACCATTGTCAACTACCTCAGCAATAACAGCTTTCATATCGTAAACAGCATTGCTGTCTGCAATAATCTCGTTCAATGTCTGTGAAGTTCTGTTCAAATCATCTGTGCAATCGTACATAGGCACAGAGTCAAGGTTATTTGAAGGCAGATAAGAAAGCAAATTCTTAACCTGTGCAAAGCACTCTTCCTCATTTGCACATCTTACAGCCGCAAGACCGCTCTTTGTTGAGTGAACCTCTGCACCGCCGAGATTGTCGGCAGTGATATCATCATTTGTACCGCCCTTTACAACTGAAGGACCATTCATAAATACGTGACTTATCTTGTCAACCATAAAGGTGAAGTCCGCCATAGCCGTTGTAAAAGCGGCACCGCCGGCACATTGACCGAGAACAACCGAAATCTGAGGTATAACACCTGATGCGGTTGCACTCTTGCGGAATATCTCTCCGTATCCCTTGAGGACATCAAGTCCTTCGCTAATTCTGGCACCGTCAGAATCTAAAATGCCAATAATGGGGGCACCCATTTTAAGAGCCATATCCATAACCTTGCAGATTTTTTCTGCGTGCATTTCTCCGACAGAGCCGTTTACTACTGTGTAATCCTGAGAATAGGCATAAACAAGACGTCCGTCAACTGTGCCGTAGCCCGTAACTACACCCTCGGCAGGAGCATTCTCAACACCGCCTATGTTGTCATATCTCTGAGTTACAAATGCGTCAACCTCGATAAAGCTGCCTTGGTCAAAAAGCATTGCAATTCTTTCTCTTGCAGTCTTTTTGCCGTTGTTGTGCTGTTCCTTGATAAGTTCAGCACCGCCGCCCTCTTCAATGGTCAAACGCTTTTTCTGTAAATCGTTTAATTTACCCATCGTTTAAGTTTTCCTCCTTAACATAAGATTGTATAATAATTAATTCATTTATCTGTGTTTATTTTTGGTGTTTTTCCCAAACACCTGTTTACTCATCTCAGCAGAAGATTTTTTGCCTGTTCCAATTTTTTTAAGCATATTGACTTCGGACTCTGTCAGCTTTCTCCATCTGCCAAGGGGCGTATGTCCAAGCTTAAGTCCGGCTTCTTCTGTTCTCTTTAACCTTTTAACACTGCATCCGACAGCCTCAAACATTTTTCTGACCTGTCTGTTTCTGCCCTCGTGAATGGTTATCTTAACCTTAGTGCCAAGACGTGTTGCACCTATAACTTCAACCTTAGCACGGCTTGTCCGTACTCCGTCAACCATTACGCCTTGCCTGAGCTGAGTCAGCGTATCCATACCTATGTTGCCTGTAACCTCAGCCTCATACGTCTTTTGGACATTGTTCTTCGGATGAGTTATGCGATATGTCAAATCACCGTCATTTGTCATAAGCAACAAACCCTCGGTATCATAATCAAGTCTGCCTACGGGATATATCCTTACAGGAACATCAGCAACTAAATCCATAACGGTATCTCTGTCCTTGTCATCCGAAACGGTGGTGACATAACCCACAGGCTTGTTGAGCATAATGTATACCATCTTTGTCTGAGGTTTAACCTGTTTGCCGTCAAACTCTACAATGTCGCTATACTCGTCAACCTTAACGCCCATTTCACGGACTGTTTCGCCGTTTACTTTAACACGTCCTGCCTTAATCAATGTCTCTGCCCCTCTTCTTGAAGCAATACCGCAATCAGCCAGAAACTTCTGTAATCTAACCACAAAATCAATCCTCCGTTTTATCTGTAAAACAAAAATAATACTATACCGCCATTTTAATGCTATACAGTATTATTATATAATATTTTACATTTAATTGCAATAAATTTTTTCTGTTTGAACATAGGACAACAGAGCATTTTTTTGCATTTTTTTGTGTAATTTGTATAACTTTTTAAACCATATTCAACCACTCGACAAAGAAGTTCTTTAACCTCTCCGCAATCTTATTGCCGAAATTTTTAGTTATATGCTCTGCCTCAACTCCGTTGCGAACAATAAGAGGGATTTCAGCCTTTCTGCCCGTCATTTCTATTATCAGTCTGCCCACCTGTTCGCCATCTTTTAGCGGTGCGGAAAGTCCCGGATATATTTCTGTTTCCACGTTATAGCCCTCGTGTTCCTCAAGAGGAAAGTGAATGTCACAACCTGAATATACATCAACCTCTGTGCCTTCTGCTCCGTTTACATATGCGGTGCAGATTGGAACATCACAGCTTATAATCTTTTTGTATTTATAATT
>CADAVS010000100.1 GCA_902791425.1 uncultured Ruminococcus sp. | reverse complement strand
CTATTGGTTCATATACGTTTCCGTATAGTTTTTCTTCATATTTGGTTGATACTAAATCTGTGTTTTTAATTAACTCTTCTTTTTTCTGTTTGGAAAGCTTTTTAATAAAATGTTCAAGCTTCATTGCGGAGGATTTACTGTCTGTTTCCCACAACGCAGCAATAGATACAGGTGTGCGTGAATGTGTGTATTTAGCACCCTTTTTGCTCTTTTTCAGATGCTCTGCATACCGCCGTTTTATATCGGTTGTATAACCCGTATATATTGAATTATCTATGCACCGCAGCATATAAACATAGAACATAACAGTTACCCTTTCAATTCTTTTCGCAATAATCCCACAAGATAAAGGGAGCCACAGGCGATACAAAAATCGTCTGTTCCGCTTTCGGCTAACATTGTTTTTGCGGCTGTTACGGGGTCTTTAATAATTTTTGCATCAATTCCGTATTTGTTAAATTCCACGCATAATTCTTCGGCAGAAGCACAGCGTGGCATATTAATCTCTGTTACTGTAACTGTCGGATTGAGAAGTGAAAACTCCTTCATACAGCCTTCTATATCCTTGTCAGACATCATTGCAATGCACATATGCACATTTTTTTGAAGCGAGGCAATGCTTTTGCAAAGCTGTTTTGCCGCAGACGAGTTGTGGGCGCCGTCTAAGTACAGACCGCAATTCAACCTTTCAAACCGAGCAGGGTTTAAAGCGTCTTTAAGACCTTTTATTACCGCCTCGTCAGGAATATTATATCCAAGCTCATTCAGCTTTTCGATTGAGCATAAAGCTGTGGCGGCATTGTATTTTTGAAATTCGCCGCACATTTTAAGCTCATATATCTTGCGGTTGTAGGAAAAGCTGTTCCCTTCAAAGATTATGGGCTTGTCTGCAATGGTCAGGCTTGCGTTGTTCTTGGAGCATACAGATTTAACTGTACTTAAGGCTTTAAAATCAAGGTCGGGATAGCAGATAACATTGCCGTTGGGCTTGATTATTCCGCACTTTTCGTAGGTAATCTCTTCGATTGTGTTTCCCAAGTATTGAGTGTGGTCATATCCGATAGACATTATAACAGATAAAACTGCCGTATCTATCACGTTGGTGGCATCAATTCTGCCGCCCAAGCCTGTTTCAAGAACAACGATATCGCAGTTATGCTTGTTAAAGTAATAAAAAGCAATTGCCGTATCCAAAGCAAATTCCGAAACAGGTGCATCATTTGTTTCTATAACCTGTTTTACAAGGGTTACCGCTTCTGCAAGAGCCTCATCTGATATCTGTTCGCCGTTTATTTGTATTCTTTCGTTAAAGCGTTCAATGTACGGAGAGGTATACAGACCAACCCTGTATCCGCTGTTTTTCAGAATTTCCGCCATCATAACAGCGTAGGAGCCTTTTCCGTTTGTGCCTGCGATATGAATAAACTTCAAATTCTTTTGAGGGTCGCCCAAATGAAACAGAAGTTTTTTAAGCATATCATTACCCAAGACACGTGCAAATTTCGGCGTCTTATGTATGTAATTAAGTGACTCTCGATAATCCATAATTCCCTCTCTGTGTAAAAAGGGACGACGAGTGCCGTCCCTTTTTGATATTACTTCAATTTTTCGATGCTTTCTAAAACGGTTGCAAGCATTGCTTTGTATTTTTCGCCTTTTTTGCGTTCTTCTTCAACAACGTTTGCAGGTGCTTTCTCGGTAAAGCCTTTGTTTGAAAGCTTGCCGTCTACACGCTTGATTTCGCCTTCTAAACGTTTCTTTTCTTTTTCAAGACGTTCAAGCTCTTTTTCCTTGTTAACAAGCTCGTCCATAGGGAGAAGAAGCTCGCCTGCGGGGGATGCAACTGATACCGCATTTTCGGGAACAGCGTTCTTGTCACTTGAAATTATCACCTCAGACGCAGATGCAAGCTTTGTATAGAATGCCTTGCCTGCCTCAAAAATATCAGCTTTGCTTGTAACGATGTATAACGTAGCCTTCTTTGAGGGGGGAACATTCATTTCGTTTCTGGCGTTTCTGATACCCTTGATTGAGTCCATAATAAGAGTCATATTCTCACAAGCGGACTCGTTTTTAAATTCGTTATTATATACGGGATAAGCAGAAATCATAATGCTCTCGCCCTCGTGTGGGAGTGCCTGCCATATTTCCTCTGTTATAAAGGGCATAAACGGATGCAACAGCTTTAATGTGTTTGACAAAACATATACAAGTGTGTTCTGTGCAACAAGGTTGCTGTCGTCGCTCTGATTAAATCTTGGCTTAACAAGCTCAATATACCAATCGCAGAACTTGTCCCAAATGAAGTCGTACAGCTTAGATACCGCAACACCCATTTCGTATTTTTCAAGGTTGTCGGTAACCTCTTTAACAAGCTCGTTATATTCGTGCAAAATCCATTTGTCCTCAATGTTCAGCTTTTCAATATCAGGTGTTTCGCACTTGTCGATTGAAAGGTTCATCATAACAAAACGTGATGCGTTCCAAATTTTGTTTGCAAAGTTACGGCTCGCCTCAACACGCTCCATATAGAATCGCATATCGTTACCGGGTGAGTTACCGCTTGCCAGGGTAAATCTCAATGCATCAGCACCATATTGGTCTATGACTTCAAGAGGGTCAATGCCGTTGCCGAGGGACTTACTCATTTTTCTGCCCTGACTGTCACGAACAAGACCGTGAATATATACGTCTTTAAACGGAACTTCGCCCATATGCTCCAATCCTGAGAAAATCATTCTTGATACCCAGAAGAAAATTATATCATAGCCCGTAACCAATACAGATGTTGGATAGAAGTGCTGGAGTTCCTCAGTCTTTTCAGGCCAGCCGAGAGTTGAGAACGGCCAAAGAGCCGAACTGAACCAAGTATCTAAGACGTCTGGGTCTTGCTTAACCTTTCCGCCGCACTTAGGACAAACTGTGATATCTTCTTTAGAAACAGTTGTTTCGTGACAATCCTCACAGTAAAATGCAGGGATACGATGTCCCCACCACAACTGACGAGAAATACACCAATCGTGAACATTCTCCATCCAATGAGTATATGTCTTTGAAAATCTTTCGGGAATAAACCTTGTTTTTCCGTCAAGAACGGCTTGAAGTGCAGGCTCGGCAAGGGGCTGCATTTTAACAAACCACTGCTTTGAGGTTATTGGCTCAACAGTAGTTCCGCAACGATAACACTGACCGACATTGTGAGTATGGGGAACAACCTTAACGAGCAAGCCCTCTGCCTCAAGGTCGGCAACCATTGCTTTTCTTGCTTCGTATCTGTCCATACCCTCATATTTACCGCCGTATGAGTTGATGGTTGCATCATCATTCAACACTTTAATCTGCTCTAAATTGTGACGAAGACCGACTTCAAAGTCGTTGGGGTCGTGTGCAGGTGTAATCTTAACACAGCCTGTACCAAATTCCTTGTCAACGTAATCGTCTGCAATAACGGGAATTTCTCTGCCCACGAGAGGAAGAATAAGGGTTTTACCCACTAAGTCCTTATATCTTTCGTCATCAGGATTGACAGCAACGGCAGTATCACCGAGCAGAGTTTCGGGACGTGTGGTTGCGATTTCAACATAACCATCACTATCCTTGATGGGATATTTAATGTGCCAGAAAAATCCGTCTTGTTCAGCGTATTCAACTTCAGCGTCAGACAGAGCGGTTGCACAGCTTGGACACCAATTTATTATACGACTGCCCTGATAGATAAGACCTTTTTCGTAGAGGTTGACAAAAACCTCACGAACAGCTTTGCTGCAGCCTTCGTCCATTGTAAATCTCTCTCTGTCCCAATCACAGGAACAACCGAGAGTTTTAAGCTGATTTATAATTCTGTCACCGAACTTTTCTTTCCAAGCCCATACTCTCTTTAAAAATTCATCTCTGCCCAAGTCGTAGCGTGTAAGACCTTCGTTTACACGAAGGTCCTCCTCAACCTTGATTTGAGTAGCTATTCCGGCGTGGTCTGTGCCGGGAATCCAAAGAGCGTTATAACCTTGCATTCTCTTTGTTCTGATAATAATATCCTGGAAGGTTTCGTCAAGGGCGTGTCCCATATGGAGCTGTCCCGTTACGTTTGGCGGAGGGATAACTATTGTAAAAGGTTTTTTGTCCTTATCAACCTCTGCGTGGAAATATCCCTTGTCGCACCATTCCTTGTATATTCTTTTTTCGACCTGTTTGGGGTCGTATGTTTTAGGCAGTTCTTTAGCCACGAAAATCACTCCTTAGTGCTTTAATCGAATAGTTATTATAAAACTGTAATTAATTTACAGTGACATACTTTATGAATAAGAACTCAGGACAGTATGTAATGCTGTTAGTCCTCAAGAAAGAATTGCATTGTTATTTCACCGCTGCTTGGCAATCCTTCGTGACCGAAGTCAGGATAAATCTTTACTTGTTTGGGTGATGTTATCTTATTGTATGCCGCAAATTGAGTTGATGGAGGGCATACATCATCAAGCAGACCGGTGAACATCAGTACTTTTGCCTTTATACGCTTGGTGATATTTTGGATATCTATATAACCCAGTTTTTCAAAAATCTCATTCTCACGTTCGTGACGAGGGTCAAAATTTCTGAAATAATCCTTAAGCTCTCTGTAGGCACGCTCATCCATATCCATATCCCATACACGCTTATAATCGCTAAGAAACGGATACAAGGGAGCCGCCTTGTATATTCTCGGTTCAAGTGACGCACACGCGAGGGTAAGAGCACCTCCCTGTGAACCGCCCATTGCCATAACACGCTTTTCGTTTACATATGGAAGTGACATAACAATATCTGCCAATTCGGCGGTATCGAGGAAAATATGACGGAATAAGAGCTCGTTAGGATCGTCGTTATCAAGACCTCTTATTATTTGTCCATTAAGGGTATTACCCACAACTCCGCCGACATCCTCCGACTTGCCGCCCTGACCTCGACAGTCCAAACTTGCAACACAAAAACCGCACGCCGCATACGATATGAGTCCCAGCCAATCCATAGCCTTACCGGAATAGCCGTGGAAGACGACAATGGCAGGCATTGGTTCAGTGATATTTAAAGGCTTTACAAAGTTTGCGTGGATACGTGCACCCTTTACCCCTGTGAAATACATATCCTTACATTCAAAGCCGGGAAATTTGTATTCGATGTCCTTGAATTCAATATTTCTGTCTACCGCTTTCATTTCTGCAATAGCGTCATCCCAAAACTTGTCAATATCGGCGGGACAAGGGCTTGAGCCGTTGTAAACACGAAGCTCCTCAATAGGTTTATCTAAAACAGGCATATTTTTACACTCCTTAAAGCTTGTATTATATATAGTATGTTTAAATTATTAATTTGATTTATTTTCCGCAAATAAACATACAGTAGTATTTTAGCATAAAAAGTATAAGATGTCCATTGTTTTTTTAATTAATTTTAAAACTTAGTATAAAATAACATATATAGCTAAAAATAATTAAAAAAACAGGGAGGAAAGATATGAAAGCATACATTGGTATAGAAGATATTTATGCAAGAGAGATACTTGATTCAAGGGGCAATCCCACAGTTGAGGTGGAGGTCAGAGCGGAGGATGGCGTCATAGGAAGAGCCTCAGTTCCGTCGGGGGCATCGACAGGTGCCTTTGAAGCCTGCGAACTTCGTGACGGAGATATAAAACGGTTTATGGGCAGAGGTGTACAAAAGGCGGTAGAAAACGTCAACAAAGAGATAAGCGAAGCACTTATAGGAATGAATGTTCTTGACCAGGTGGAAATAGATAATATAATGCTTGAGCTTGACGGCACCGAAAACAAGAGCAAGCTGGGTGCAAATGCTATCTTAGGCACATCGCTCGCCTGTGCAAAGGCAGGTGCGGCGGCGGTTGGCTTGCCCCTTTACAGATATATTGGCGGCACAAATGCAAGAACTTTGCCTGTTCCTATGATGAATATAATCAACGGCGGTAAGCACGCTGATAATTCCTTGAGCTGTCAGGAGTTTATGATTATGCCTGTGGGGGCAAAAAAGTTTTCTGATGCACTAAGGTGGAGCACACAAGTTTTTCACACTTTAAAAAATGTTATATCCAAGCGGGGACTTTCAACTGCGGTAGGTGACGAAGGAGGCTTTGCACCAAACCTTGACAGTGATGAGGAGGCAATAAAGCTGA
>CADAVS010000099.1 GCA_902791425.1 uncultured Ruminococcus sp. | reverse complement strand
TATTTTCTACCGTTGACATAAATGCATAAGTATATTCAACGCTTACGTTGTTTTCTGACAACACACTTAAAATTGAAGCCATACTTCCGGGGGCATCGGCTAATTCTACTGCCAAAACTGATGTTGCGGTTACTGTGTAACCCTCATTTTTAAGCATATCACGGGCTTCATCCGGCTTGTCGGTAATAATCCTTAAAATACCGAAATCTTGTGTATCTGCAATGGAAAGTGCCTTTAAGTTGATTTTTTTATCAGCTATGAACTTTGTAACCTCTGCAAGAGAGCCTTTTTTATTTTCTATAAAAATTGAAATCTGTTTAACACTCATTATTCTTTACCCTTCTTTCTTGATATTTTTAAGGTTTTAATAAAGCTTTCTCTTATCAACAACTCTTACAGCCTTGCCCTCACTTCTTGTGATGCTCTTAGGCGGAACAAGATGCATTTTAGGTTTAATTCCAAGCATTGTTTTAACCGCTGCCGCAAGCTGTTTTTCCTTTTCGGCTATTTCCTTAACTGTATCTGAGAAGTTTTCGGATGAAAGTTCAACATATACATCAAGAGTATCTGTATTATTTTCGCGGTCAACCTCAATACGATAGTTCGGTGAATAGCCCTGCTCCAAAAGAACGGTTTCAATTTGTGATGGGAACACGTTAACACCTCTGATAATGAGCATATCATCACTTCTGCCCATTGGCTTGCTCATTTTAACAAATGTTCTTCCGCATGAGCATTTTTCTCTTGTGAGTACGCAGATATCTCGTGTTCTGTATCTCAAAAGCGGGAAGGCTTCTTTATCTATACTTGTAAGAACAAGCTCGCCTCTGCTGCCCTCAGGAAGAACTTCGCCTGTATCGGGGTCGATAATTTCTGCAATGTAGTGGTCTTCGTTAATATGCATACCTGTCTGCTCTTCACACTCAAAGGATACACCGGGACCTGCAAGCTCTGTAAGCCCATAAATATCATAAGCCTTGATGCCCAACGATTTTTCGATGTCACGACGCATTTCTTCGGTCCACGCTTCTGCGCCGAAAATACCTGCCTTTAATGAAATATCATCTGTTGTATGTCCCATTTCCTTTAAGGTTTCGGCAATATACGCAGCGTAGGAGGGGGTACAACAAATAATTGTTGACTGCAAGTCAAGCATAAACTGAATTTGTCTTTCAGTATTACCTGATGACATAGGAAGTGTCAAGCATCCGACCTTATGTGAGCCACCGTTAAGACCCGGGCCTCCCGTGAAAAGACCATAGCCATAGCACACCTGACAAACATCATCCTTTGTACCGCCTGCTGCAACAATTGCTCTCGCACAGCAATCCTCCCAAATATCAATGTCGTGCTGAGTGTAAAATGCTACAACTCGCTTACCTGTTGTACCACTTGTAGACTGAATTCTAACGCAATCCGAAAGAGGTCTTGCCATAAGACCATAAGGATACGCTTCTCTTAAATCAGCTTTTGTAAGAAAAGGAAGCTTATGTAAATCTTCGATTGATTTTATATCATCCGGCTTAACACCCTTTTTGTCCATAAGGTTGCGGTAATATGCCACATTTTCATAGACGTTTTTCACCTGCTTAATCAAACGCTCGCTCTGGAGCTCCTTGATTTTTTCAACAGGCATGGTTTCTAATTCTTTCTGATAATAATTACCCATTTTTATCATTCCTTTCGACTAAGTTTATTTTTAATCAAATTATTCTTATTTTACGCGATTTTCACGTTTTGTAAACGACTAACGTTATTATATATTAAGTAGATAATGCAACATAAAAAGTGTATCACAGGTTTCAAATATTGTCAATATTCTTTATAATATTTTACAATTTAAACACTGAAACAGATATTTTTTTGTAAGTATTGCATATGATTTTAGAGCGTGCGGACATATGAGAGCAGAAAAATGTTTAATGCATAAATAAGCATTGATTTATAAAACTTTATGTGTTATAATATGCGTTGAAATTTTACTATTATTGTAAAGATGGTTTGGAGGATGTATGAAGAAGGATAAGTTAAAGCCTATGCTTTTCAGCGTAATGAGAGGCTACAATAAGGAGCGGCTTGCAAAGGATATTGTAGCGGGTATTATTGTTGCAATAATAGCATTGCCGCTTTCGATTGCACTTGCGTTGGCTTCGGGTGTGGGACCTGAGGAGGGTATTTACACAGCAATAATTGCAGGCTTTTTAATTTCGTTTTTGGGCGGAAGTCGTGTGCAGATAGCGGGACCTACTGCGGCATTTGCGACAATAGTTGCCGGAATAGTTGCGAAAAATGGTGCGGATGGTCTTATGCTTGCTACAATTATGGCAGGAATCATTCTCGTTGTAATGGGCTTTTTGAGGTTGGGAAATCTTATCAAATTTATTCCTTATACGGTAACAACAGGCTTTACAGCCGGCATAGCCGTAACAATTGTTATAGGTCAGATAAAGGACTTTTGCGGAATTACATATCTTGAAGGCTTAAAACCTGTTGAAACAATGGAAAAGCTTGAAGCCATTTTCAAGTCGGCATCAACCTTTAACTATCAGGCGTTGATTGTGGGTGCGGTCTGCCTTGCGATTTTATTTATATGGCCTAAAATAAGCAAAAAAATACCCGGCTCTCTTATTGCTGTTATTGTTGGCATATTGATGGTTAAGTGCTTTGGAATGAATGTAAATACGATAGGCGATTTATATACTATACGAAGTGGATTTCCGTCGATGAAGGTTCCGTCATTTGATATGGGTATGATAGTGACGTTGTTGCCTGATTCGTTCACAATAGCAATCCTTGCCGGCATAGAATCACTTTTATCATGTGTTGTGGCAGATGGTATGATTAATTCTCATCACCGTTCAAATATGGAGTTGGTGGCTCAGGGAGTGGGAAATATAGGCTCAGCAATGTTCGGCGGTATTCCTGCCACAGGAGCGATAGCCAGGACTGCTGCAAACGTTAACAACGGAGGACGTACCCCTGTTGCAGGTATCGTTCATTCCTTGACGTTGGTGCTTGTATTGCTTGTGTTAATGCCATATGCTGAATGGATACCTATGCCTACTATTGCGGCGATATTGTTCTCGGTGGCATATAATATGTGTCAGTGGAGAGTTTTTGTACATCTGTGCAAAACTGCACCAAAGAGCGATATATTGGTTCTTGTGGTAAGCTTTGTACTTACAGTTGTATTTGACCTTGTAATAGCAATAGAGGTTGGTCTTGTTATGGCTTGTGTTATGTTTATGAAGCGAATGAGTGACGAGTCGGAAATCAAGGGTTGGCAGTACTATGATGCGGATAATGACCCTGATGGTCAGGAGTTAAAAGAGATTTCAAGTCATATCAGGGTTTACGAAATAAACGGACCTATGTTCTTCGGTGATGCGGATATTATCGCAGAGATAACCACAAAGGAATTTACGAGATGCCTTGTAATAAGAATGAGAGGTGTTCCCGCACTTGATGTAACGGCACTTAATGCGTTGGAAAAAATGTGGGAGGGTTGTCAAAAGAAAGGTATTACGGTTATATTCTCTCACGTTAATGAGCAGCCTATGAAGATGATGGAAAAGGCTGGCTTTACAGAAAAGGTTGGAGTGGAAAACTTCTGTGCGAACATTACAACCGCACTTGAAAGAGCGGAAAAATTATAAATATAGGGCGACATTGAATATCATAACCTCACTTATTTTGAAAATCTATAAATATAAAGGAGTTTGAACGTATATGAAGGTTTTGGTTTGGAACGAAAATGTTCACGAGAAAGAGGTGCCACGTGTAACAGAACTTTATCCGGGCGGTTTGCACGAATATATCGCATCAATTTTAAAATCAGAGGATGTCGAGGTAAGTACAGCAACGCTTGATGATGAGGAATGCGGTCTTACTGATGATGTGCTTAAGGAAACAGATGTACTTATTTGGTGGGGGCATGCGGCTCATCACAAGGTACCTGATGAGGTTGTAGAGAGAGTGCATAATTATATTCTGTCGGGTATGGGTCTTGTAGTTCTTCATTCAGGACATCACTCAAAGATTTTTAAAAGGATTAATGGTACCACGTGTAACCTCAAATGGAGAGATGGTGCACGGGAACGTATTTGGACAATAAAGCCAAATCACCCTATTGCAGAGGGAGTAGACGAAACCTTTGCGCTGGAATGTGAAGAGATGTACGGAGAACCATTCGATATTTCGGAGCCTATGGAAACAATTTTTATGGGTTGGTTCAACGGCGGAGAGGTATTCCGTTCGGGTTGTACCTGGGTGCGAGGTAACGGCAAGATTTTTTATTTCCAGCCAGGACACGAAACAAATACGGCATTTCACAACAAAAATGTTCAAAGGATTTTGAAAAATGCGATTAGATGGGCTTGCCCCATAAAGAAAAATATAATTATGGAATGTCCGCATACACAGCCGTTCGAACAATAAAGAGATGCTTACTTTACCCCAAAAAGTCTGAAGCATCCGAATTTCCCCGGGCAAGCAAAAAAATAACTGTTTTCTATTGCAAACATATATTAATTGTGGTACAATGTAAAAAAAGAATAATAAGTGGGAGCTTGTGTCACAGGCTGAGAGGAAGGCGTAACCTTCGACCGATAACCTGATTTGGATAATGCCAACGTAGGGACATCTGACATACGACTGTTGAGAGGATAACACGGAAGCTGCCAAATCTGCAGCTCCCGTGTTTTATTATTCGACTATACTAATGATAATACATTATACTAAAAATATATTACTGAAAGGGAATGCATAAAATGAGAAGTTATACAACACAAATGGATGCCGCAAGACAGGGCATTATCACAAAAGAGATGGAGGCAGTGGCAAAGAAGGAATATAGAACACCTGAGGAGATACGTGAGTTTGTTGCCAAAGGTCAGGTTGCTATCTGTGCAAATAGACTGCACAAGTGCATTGAACCTAACGGAGTGGGCTCAATGCTCCGCACAAAAATAAATGTAAATTTGGGAGTATCAAAGGATTGCAAGAATTATAATGTAGAGATGGAAAAGGTTATGGCGGCAGTCGATATGGGAGCTGAGGCTATTATGGACTTGTCCTCTCACGGTAACACACAGCCCTTCAGACAAAAGCTGACAAGCGAATGTCCTGCTATGATTGGTACTGTTCCTGTTTATGATAGTGTAATTCATTATCAGAGAGATTTGGATACACTCACTGCAAAGGACTTTATTGACGTTGTAAGGCTTCACGCACAGGATGGCGTTGACTTTGTAACTCTTCATTGTGGGATTACGAGAAAGACAATAGAACAAATTAAAAAGCACAAAAGAAAAATGAATATAGTGTCTCGCGGAGGTTCTCTTGTGTTTGCCTGGATGAGTATGACAGGAGAGGAAAATCCGTTTTATGAATACTATGATGAGATACTTGAAATTTGCCGCGAATATGATGTGACAATCTCTCTCGGTGACGCCTGCCGCCCTGGTTGCCTTGCAGACGGAAGTGATGTGTGTCAGATTGAGGAGCTTGTAAGACTTGGCGAACTGACAAAAAGGGCTTGGGAAAAGGACGTTCAGGTTATGGTAGAAGGCCCGGGACATATGCCTTTAGACCAGATTGAAGCAAATATGAAGCTTCAGCAGACAATATGTATGGGTGCACCGTTCTATGTGTTAGGTCCTATCGTAACAGATATCGCCCCCGGTTATGACCATATCACATCTGCTATCGGCGGTGCGGTTGCCGCCTCTGCCGGTGCGGCATTTTTGTGCTATGTTACGCCTGCCGAGCATTTGGCACTTCCGAATGTTGATGATGTTAAGCAAGGAATTATCGCATCAAAGATTGCGGCTCACGCGGCGGATATTGCCAAAAAAGTTCCTCACGCAAGAGATATTGATGATGCTATGGCAGATGCAAGACGAACATTTGATTGGGAAAAGCAATGGGAATGCTCAATAGACCCTGAAACTGCAAAGAAAATAAGAGACGACAGAAAGCCCGAAATCGAGGAAAGTTGCTCGATGTGCGGTAAGTTCTGTGCTGTCAGAAGTATGAATAAGGCTCTAAACGGAGAACATATTGATATTTTATAATTGAATTAATACGTTGCTATTTAATAAAACGATATAGTACAAAACCCCACAAATACAACTCGGTTGAGTAATGCTTGTGGGGTTTTGTTATTTTTTAATATTGTTTACATAGAA
>CADAVS010000098.1 GCA_902791425.1 uncultured Ruminococcus sp. | reverse complement strand
TTCGCCCGCTTCTCAATGGACTTAATACCATTACATAAGAGAACGGAGGCATGAGCATATGTTAGAACCTATACTAAAAGGACTTGTGGAATGGATATACGAAATGATGGTTGATATTATGTCCTATGCCTCCGGAGAACTTTTAGGGGTAATGTCTATGGACTTATCGTACTTTGAAAGCACAGCACCGATTATATTGGATATCGTTGATGTTTTCATAGCACTTGGCTGGGCATTGCTTATAGGTAATCTTGTCTTTCAATCTCTGAAAGCAATTATGTCGGGAGCAGGATTTGAAGCAGAAGATCCAAAAATTTTATTTCTTCGCACTTTTGTTTTCGCTTTCCTGCTCCTTGCATCAAGAGAAATTTGTAATATAGGTTCATCTATTACGGGAACGGTCATAGATATGCTTGCACTTCCAAATGCAATCACGGTAACAACACCTGATGAGAGTATGTTTTCTCTCGGTAGCGGTGCAAAATGGCTACTTGTAATTATAGTCGGTGTGGTACTTATGGTGCAGATGGTAAAACTGCTCTTTGAAATCGGTGAAAGATATGTTATAACATCTGTTTTGACATTCTTTGCCCCTCTTGCTTTTGCGATGGGCGGTAGTAAAAACACTAATGATATTTTCAAAGGCTGGGTAAGAATGTATGCCTCAATGCTCGTTATGATGATAATGAACATTGTATTCCTGAAGCTGATTATGTCGGCTATGTCGCAGATGGCAGCGGGCGGAGTTTTAGTATGGCTTGTTTTTGTTGTAGCGTTGACTCGTGTTGCAAGAAAGATTGATAGTCATATCGGTAAAATTGGCTTAAACCCTGCACAGACAGGTAATGAAATAGGCTCAAGACTTCCCGGTGTAATGACATTTGTTGCAGTAAGAACAATGAGTTCTCTCATAGGTCGCAGTATGGCAAATGCCAAAGGCGGTAGTGGTGGCAAGTCAGGAAGAAACGGTAATACAGGCAGAGGCGGCGGAGGTCATAACCCCAATCCAAGCGGACCGAGACCGAGTGGTGGATATGGCGGTGCATCACCCAATGTTAATAATACAGGTGGTTCGTCAACTGTTAATGGCGGTACAAATGTCAATACAGGAGGGGTAAATACTAATGTTGGTGGTTCCAATGTTAATGCAGGAAAAACCAATGCTCCGAAACCAAACCCAAGTGGAAACTCTACGGGACAGGGTGGAACTTCCTTTAAGGGTGGTAATGCTCCAAGACCTGCAAATGCATCTAATGTAACCCCTACAGGAAAGAATGGTGGTACAACAGTAAATCAGGGTGTTCATCAAACGGGACATCAAGGTGCAGTGCATGCAAATGTGCAGAATAAAGGTGCAACACAAAGACCACCTATACCGAGAGGAACTGCAGGTGCACATCCGCAAGGTGTTAATCCAATGAATAGTGTTGTAAATGGTGGAGTTCATCCGCAAGGCAACCCAAGTATGCCAAATCAAAACGGAGGTACGCAGAAAAAAGGGACAACTGTTAAAGGAGGTAATCCTATTGTTCCGCCTCCTGTTGTATCGGGTGGAGTTCCGCACTGTGGTGGAAAAACTGTTGTTGATACAGATGTGGTACATAGCCGTTCCGATGTAAAAGGAACTACTCAAAAGGGTGGAAATATATCTGGAGGGAATGTTCACAGCACTCAAATCGGTGGAAACGGTGGCGGTGTAAATATCGGTGGTAGTACACAAATCCATTCAGAGCATTCAGGCAGTGAGCGTTTTACAGACAGAAGTTCGGAAAGGTTCCACGATAGCCATACAAGAGGTCATACACAGACAAATACCCGTCAGGAAACAACCGAAAGAAAAGTAAATCACGAATATAAGCACGGCAGATATAATCCTGCTGCAGCAAATAAGAAGGTCAAGAAAACCTATTACCAGAAAGACAATCCGGCAGGAGTCAGAAGTAGTAACAACCCACATGTGAAGAGAGGTGAGAACAATAGAACAAAACACAAGCGGTAGAAGCGGATATCAAAAGGCGGCTCGTGGTGCGCAGATGCTAAAAGGTGCAATTAAAGCAGGTAGCGGTATTGCATCAGGTAACTTTGTAGCGGTAGCTCAGGGTGTTGTAGAAGCACTATCCCCGAAAGTAATACTTATAATTATTTCGATAATTCTCTTTATAATTTTACTTCCGGTAATCATTATATCGGCTATCCCTCAAATGCTTTTTAGCTGGGCTACGGTTGATGATGCGGAACTTGTTGCAAGAAATCAACACGGAACGGAGCTTGTTCAGCACTATGAGGACACCATTGATGATTTGCCTGAAGGTGTAAATCCTGATATTTATTGGCTTATATCAATTGAGTCAGTAAGAGAAAAACAAGACCTTGATGAAATATCAAAAAGGGATGTAGAAAATTCAGTTAAAAACAGTTATACCATAGACTCAGAAACAGGCGAAGTATATAACAAATCTCCCGATGAGATTATGAATGAACTTGGCTTTGATGAAGAGCAAAAGAACTGGGCAACCTTAATGTATGACACTTTAAATTATCAGTATCTTGATCCGAACAGCGAATTTGCAGATGTTGACGGATTACCGAGTTATGAGGGTGTTATGCTTGGAGAATCAGGCGAAACACAGGTTGTATATTATAACCAGCTTGACTCAAGATGGTCTAATGAAATGTACGGGCGGTCAAGTACAATCGGTGCTGCAGGATGCGGACCGACTGCACTTGCAATATGCGTATCAACGCTTACTGGCAGAGATGTCGATCCGCCTGCTGTTTGTGCTTGGTCTGTTAGAAACGGTCATAGATGCGAAGGCAACGGCAGTTATCATTCCCTTATTCCTGAAGGTGCAAAGCATTACGGGTTAAAGGTTGAAAAACTTGGTCGTTCAAGTGCAAGGGAGCTTGAACAGCATTTGTCAAGCGGAAAACTTGTAATAGCAATTATGGCAAAAGGACACTTTACATCTAACGGACATTTTATTGTTCTTCGTGGTATAACGGAAGACGGAAAAGTTTTAGTTGCTGATCCTGCAAGTTACAAACGAAGCGGGCAGGAATGGGATATGTCAATCATATTAAACGAAGCCAGAGGGGATGCTGCCGCAGATGGCCCGTTCTGGAGTTTGAGTCGATAAAGGAGGTAAAAGTATGTTAGCTAAAATCTTATGTTTTGCAGGTGGTGCGATATTCGGTGTGGCAATAACTTGTTGCTTTGTTGCTGCAGGAAGAACCGATGAGGAGAGTGGGAGAAAATGACAGAGTTCTTTATTCCTACAAATTTTGAGGACAGCGGTAAACTGATGGGAATATTCAATATACGGAATGTTATTGAGGCAGGGATTTTATCTCTGCCTTTTGTCTTTTTCACATTCAAACTCATTCCTGTCAGTCTTACATGGAAAATTATATTGTCAGCTATATTTGCAATCCCCATTGGCGGATTTGCTTTAATCGGCATCAATGACGATCCGCTTACAGTGTTTGTTAGAAATTGGTGGCGGTGGCTGAGAAACAGAAAAATATTAGAATATCGAGGTGAGGTCAAGTGATAAATATTTTTTCTACAAAGAAAAAAGATAAGAAAACATCCGGCGACTATTACGAGGATAGCACACAGGCTTGGCTTCCTATCGAAACAATAGTCGATGGTATTGTAGTTATGAAAGACGGAAGATTTATAAAAATTCTTGAAATTCTTCCGGTAAACTTTTATTTGAAAAGTGATGTTGAGCAGGAAAACATTATCTATTACTACGCCTCTTATCTTAAAATTGCTCCCGACAATATACAGATTAGAGTGAGTACCGAAAGAGCAAATATTGAAAGTTATCTTAAACGACACGAAGACTATGCTGAAAATGAAATGAATGAACAAACAAAAGCAATGATTTATGATGAAATGGAGTTTGTAAAAACACTTTCAGAGAATGTCGCTGTTAAAAAGCGTTTTTTCATCATCATTGAATACTCGGCAAGGGCATTTGGAAATCAAAGCAATAAGTTTTCCGATATTCAAAGGCAGCTTGCAGATGAAGCATATAAAGCACAAAGATACCTGTCGCAATGTGAACTTGGTGTAATTGACATTTGTGATAACGGACAGCTTATTGACCTTTTGTATAGTCATATCAATAAGCAGAGTTCAAAATATGTCAAGCCGGGCAATTTTGCAGAGGGTATGTTTAATGAAATTCATACTTTTGAAGGAGGTGCAGACAGTGAGTAAGCAAAGTAAAGAAGAAATCCGCAGGGCTACATTCGGAAAATTTAGTAATGAGGAGGATACATATGAAGAACAAGAACATTCCGATGAAGAAACACCGAAAGTTCATCAAGATAAGAAACCGTCTTTGGTACAAAAGCTTAAAGACACATTTGTTAAGAAGCAAGAAGAAGAAACTCCGGAACTGTGGACGGGACAAACTTCAGTCTTAGATATTATCGCTCCATCATCAATAGACAATGGTAGCAGAGATTATGTTGTTGTAGATGGTATTTACCATTCTTACCTTTATGTTGCAGGATATGGATATAATACCCGTAACGAGATGGCGTGGCTTTCTCCGCTTGTAGAAGCCGGTGATAATATCGGTATTAGTTTTACTTTCCGCAGAATGCCGAGAGAGAAAATATTGTCAAGAATATCCCAAAAGACAATGCTCAATCGAAGCAGAATGCGTGATGTCGGGGATACCAGACAAGACTTTGAAGAACTTGATGATGCAATTTCAAGCGGATATTATCTCAAAGAAGGTATGAACCGAGCAGCACAGGATTTTTATTATATGTCAACAGTAATTGAAGTTACTGCTTATGATGAAGAAGAGCTTGAACAGAGAGTTGCGGATGTTATGACGCTTTGCAGTTCAATGAGTATGGTCTGCAAGAGAGCCGATTATAAGCACGAACAATGCTTTCTTTCTTCTCTTCCTGTATTATCCGTTGAACCTGATATTGAGAGAAAAGCACGCAGAAATATACTTACAGATTCACTTGCTGCCTCTTTCCCGTTTTCATCTTTTGAAGTTTACGATGAAGGTGGTATTTTTTTAGGGCTTAATAAGTACAACCGAAGTGTTGCAATACTTGATATTTTTGACAGTGATAAATATGCCAACGCCAACGGATGTATTTTCGGTACAACAGGTGCAGGTAAAACATTCTTGCTTCAGAATATGGCACTCCGCTTTCGTATGCAAGGTACACAGGTGTTTATCATTGCTCCGGTTAAGGGACACGAATACATTGATGCCTGCGAAGCCATAGGCGGAAAATACATTAAAATTGCACCATCATCAAAGGATTGTATCAACATTATGGAGATACGAAAAACTTCTCTTTCGACAGATTATGAGATTAAAGAGGACACCAGAAATGACTCCATATTGGCAGAAAAGATGCAAAGTCTTATGATTTTCTTCTCCCTGATTAAAAACGATATAACACAGGATGAATTGAATCTTATGGATAGTGCAGTAATCAGAACATACGAAACTTTTGGTATAACCTTCGACAATAAATCACTTTTCAAAGAGGACGGTAGTTTTAAGAAAATGCCTACGCTGAAAGATTTGTATGAGGAATTGTTATCAAAAGAAGATACGAAAAAACTTGCCCTTATGATTGAAAAATTTGCTGTAGGTTCTCTTGCTTCATTCGGTAGAGAAACCAATGTTGACTTGACAAATAAGTACATTGTTCTTGATATGACGGAAATGACAGAAGCATTAAAGCCTATCGGTATGTTTATGGCTCTTGATTTCGTATGGGACAAAGCAAAAGAAAGCCGTATTCAGAAAAAAGTAATATTCCTTGATGAGTTATGGACTTTGATGGGTTGCGGTTCAGGAACTCGTAATTTAGCCGGAAGTTATGTAAATGAAATATTTCGCCTTATTCGAGGCTTCGGTGGCAGTGCTATACAGGCAACGCAAGACCTGTCAAGCAGCTTTTCATCGGACGCAGGTAAATACAGCAAGGAAATACTTAATCTTTCAAGTTTTAAGGTTATTTTGCACCTTGAGGAAGATGAAGCATTTACAGCTCAAAAATACCTTTCTCTGTCCGATGAAGAAACAATGCAGATTATTCGTAATGGTCGTGGTGAGGCACTGCTCTGTGCAAATAAAAACAAAGTTTGTATTGATATAAAAGCGTCACCGCTTATGTATAATCTCATCACAACTAAGAGAACTGACCTTGAAAAGAGGAGAAAAAAATA
>CADAVS010000097.1 GCA_902791425.1 uncultured Ruminococcus sp. | reverse complement strand
ATAATCGCCTTTTCGTCTGCCACTCCCACCACTCTTTATAAAACACCTAAATCAAAATTTCCGTTTCTGCTGAGAGAAACATTTTATTACAGCCTATATCAGATTTACCGTTTGACAGGAGGTACGTTTGATTTGAATATTTCAGACCAAATACGTCGCTTTCTCACAATATGACAGTTCATTGCTTGGGACAAACAGCATCTGAGGGCATTCTCCAATCCCCTCTCGGTGACAGGCTTACACTGCCCACCTTAACGCCGTCAGGTATGCACGAGCGTTTAAATTGACTGTTATAAAATCTTCTTACAAATATGTCAAGCCATTTTTTTATTGTTTCTTTATCATACACCCCTACAAATGCAAGCTTTGCCATTCTATATACTTTATCCTTGGAAAAGCCCCAACGAACCATATTATATAAGAAGAAATCGTGAAGCTCATAAGGGCCGACAATTTCTTCGGTCTGCTGAACAATCTGTCCGTCCTCGGGAGGTAACAGTTCAGGGCTTACGGGTGTGTCAAGCACATCATACAAAGTATTTTTAAGTTCATCAGAACTTGTGTCCGCAATATATTTAACCAAATATCTGACAAGGGTTTTAGGAACAGACGCATTTACGCCATACATAGACATATGGTCACCGTTGTATGTGGCAAAGCCAAGTGCAAGTTCCGATAAATCTCCCGTACCTATCACTATTCCGCCCGATTTATTGGCAATATCCATAAGAACCTGTGTTCTCTCGCGTGCCTGAGCGTTTTCGTATGTCACATCGTGAACATTTATATCCGCTCCGATGTCGCTCATATGCTGTGTGACAGCCGCCTTGATATTGACTTCTTTAAACGTCGCACCTATGGACTTAATCATACTTACTGCATTGTTATACGTTCTGTCCGTAGTTCCAAAGCAGGGCATTGTCACCGCTATAATCCCCGATTTTGGAAGTCCCAAATCATCAAACGCTTTTGCGGTAACAAGTAATGCAAGAGTAGAGTCAAGTCCGCCCGATATGCCGATTGTAACCGTCTTAATGCCGATATGCTTTAATCTCTTTTTTAAGCCGTGGTACTGAATGGCAAAAATTTCTTCACATCGTTCTCTTAGGTTATCATCATTTTCAGGCACAAAGGGACGCCTATCAAATTTACGTCTGATATTTGTCTTTTCAAACGCTGTATTAAAGTAAATGATTTGATAATCATTCTTATCGCTGTTTTTAAATGTTGTCACACGTCTGCGTTCCTGAATACACCTTTCCACGTCTACATCAGCGTATATTATACTCTCTGAAAATATCTTTGATTCGGCAAGGACTGTTCCTGCTTCATATATCATATTGTGACCTGAGAATGTCATATCCGTCGAGGATTCTCCCTCGCCTGCATCTGCATATATATAAACAGATTCTGTCTTAGCCGACTGAACCTCCACCAGCTTTCTTCTCCAGGAGCTTTTGCCTATTACCTCATCGCTTGCCGATAAATTTACGATTATAGTCGCTCCGTTTTCGGTGTGGCTGTTGCTTGGCGGATTAGATGCCCACAAATCCTCGCATATGTCCGCCGCAACAGCAAACTCAGGCATCTCCTTTGCAACAAAGATAAGCTTAGGGCCAATGGGTATCTTCATACCGCCGAAGTATACTGTTGAATTATCTGCCATTGTATTAAAATGACGCATTTCATAAAATTCACTGTAATTCGGGATATTTGTCTTTGTGACAAAACCGAGAATATTTCCGTCCTTAAAAAAAGCCGCACAATTATACAGCTTTCCGTTATCAGACACCGGCAGTCCTGCCACACAAAGAATATCTAAATCCTTTGTTGCATTCACAATACCAATTAGTGCATTTTCCGCACGTCTGATAAGCTCGCTCTGCAAAAATAAATCTCCGCAGGTGTATGCGGTAACAGCCAACTCAGGCAAAACAATTAATCTTGCGCCTTCATTCTCCGCTTTGGTGATACACCTTATTATTTTATCAGCATTAAATTCAACGTCGGCAACCCTGACCTCGGGTGTCGCCGCCGCAACCTTTATAAATCCATTTATCATTTGTAATGCCTCCCCTTATTAATGTGCAAACTCGTCCTAACAAATTACTAAAATATATTTACCAATCAGAAGATATTTATTCTTCTGTATTCCTCAGGTGTTACACCCTCATATTTTTTAAAAACCGTACAAAAATAGCTGACGCCGTTAAAGCCCGTAGCCTCTGCAATGTCTTTGATTTTCATATCATCACTTGATGACAAAAAGTTTTTCGCTTCATTAAGGCGTAGCTGTGTAAGATATTTCAGCGGTGTTACACCATAAACCTGATTAAATAATCTGCACAGATGATTTGCCGTAACACCAATCTCATTAGCCATAGTTTCAAGACTTATGTCCTCATTATATTTCCTTTTCATTAATTCTATAACAGGACTTATTTTCTGGAACTTTTCATTTTGTGTCATTCCGCCGTTTTGAGGCAGATTATTAATATATCCCCCGACTTTAATCAGCATCTTATATAAAATGCACGAGGACCTTATTTCCTTATCTGCCCTATTGCTTATAAAAACATCTGACAAGGACTTTGTCAATAGGTCAAACTCCGTCAGGTTAGGTATCGAAAAAACTGCGGTATCTCCAAGTCCAAGGTAATCGGCTATTCCCTCGGCGGCACTTCCCGAATATGTAATCCAGGTTGTCTTCCACGGCTTTTCGACAGGTATATACTCGTGGGGAACTCCGGGTCTGAAAAAGAATGAGTCCCCTGCACTGATTTTGTATGCCTTGCCGCCAACCTTAAAAATACCGCTCCCTGAAACACAATACAAAATTTGATAGCTGTTAAACCCGTCTTCGCGGACAATTCTGTATTGATTTCTTGTTATCCCTATTCTGACAACGTAAATAGGTAAAAGCTTTGTTTTATCTAAAAGAATCGGTAAAATCACTTTTACCCCACCTTTCAAATTTTGATATTAATACTATTATTTTCATTATACAACACCTAACATTTTTTTTCAATATTATTTTTGCATTATTATTCCTCAGACAATATTTGTAAAAATTTCAGCATATTTTTACAAAAATGTAAATAAAACTGCTTGAACTTTTTAAATCAATATGATATACTTAGTTGTAATTATCCATCTGTAACGTATTTGCAAAAAATAAAATTTTAATATATTAATACTTTGGGGGAAGTATAAATGGAAAAGTTTTTTAAAGTTAAGGAAAGAGGGTCATCCGTTCGTAACGAAGTAATCGGCGGTATTACAACATTCCTCGCAATGGCGTACATTCTTGCTGTTAATCCGAACTACTTGGCAGCAGCAGGTATCCCTATCGGTGCTGCATTCTCAGCTACAGCAATTTCGGCAGCAATCGCTACACTTTGTATGGCGTTCTTCGCCAACTACCCGGTAGCTCTTGCTTCAGGTATGGGTCTTAATGCGTTCTTCGCATTCACAGTTTGCGGCTCTATGGGTTACAGCTATAAGATTGCTCTCACCGCTATCTTGGTTGAAGGTATCATTTTTATGATTCTTTCTTTATTCAAGTTCCGTGAAGCATTGGTTAACAAAATTCCTAACAACCTTAAGTTTGCTATCACAGCAGGTATCGGTCTTTTCATCACAATTATTGCCCTCTTGAATGCAGGCATTGTTGTTTCAAGTCCTGCTACAACAGTCGGTCTTGGTGATATCAGCTCTGCTCCTGTGGTTTTGGCATTAATTGGACTTTTGATTATCGGTGTTCTTCAGCACTACAAGGTTCCCGGCGGTATCTTAATCGGTATCATTGCTACTTGGGTTCTCGGTATGATTGCTCAGGTTACAGGTTGGTATGTTGTAGACGTTGAAAACGGTGTATTCTCTGTATTCCCGTCATTCTCTTCAGCATCATATTCTGCACCTTTGTTCTGCGATTTTGATTTTGCAGCAGTTGCTAAGGACCTTCCTGCATTTGCAATTATAACATTTACATTCTTATATACCGATATCTTTGATACAGCAGGTACTCTTATCGGTGTTGCTCAGAAGAGTGAACTTCTTGACGAAAACGGCGAACTTCCTAAGGCGGGTGCCGCTCTTATGGCTGATGCCGTAGGTACAACAGTTGGTGCTATCCTTGGTACATCTACTGTTACAAGCTATGTAGAATCAAGTGCAGGTGTTGCTGCAGGTGCAAGAACAGGTCTTGCATCACTTGTTACAGGTATCTTATTCATATTGTCACTTGTTCTCGCTCCTATCTTCACAGCTATTCCTTCATTTGCTACAACTCCTGCTATGCTCTATGTTGGTCTTTTGATGCTTACTGCTGTTAAGAATGTTAACTTTGACGGTGACGCTGCTGATACAATCGGTGCATTCCTCGCTATCATTATGATGCCGCTTACATATTCTATTGCAAACGGTATTATGTTCGGTATGCTTGCTTGGGTTATCCTTAAGGTAGTTACAGGCAAAATCAAGGAAGTCAGTGCTATTATGTGGATTTCCGTTGCATTGTTTGCAATATACATCGTACTCAAGGTTATGGGTCTTGCATAAAATATAAAGAGGTGCTTATTTAGTGAATAATTCAGCTTATACAATGGAAATTGCAGGTCTTAAGCGTGACCTGCCGCTTTGCAAGGTAAATGATAATCTCTATATTGCCGCATTCATAATGTTCGGCGATGTGGAAATTACAGTTGCGGCAGCTAAGGAGCTTTTAAAACTTGCTCCTAAGCACGATATTATAATTACTGCCGAGAGCAAGGGTATTCCGCTCGCTTATGAGATGGCTCGTCAGTCAGGTTCAAACAATTATATAGTTGCTCGTAAGGGTGCTAAGGTTTATATGAAAAATGTTCATACTACCTATGTTAATTCGATTACAACAATGCATCAGCAATCCCTTTGCCTTGGTGAAGACGACCAGCTTGCCATAAAGGGTAAACGTGTTCTCATTGTTGATGATGTAATAAGCACCGGGGAATCTCTTGCAGCACTTGAAAAGTTAGTTACAGAAATTGGCGGTAATATTGTCGGAAAAATGTCTGTTCTCGCCGAGGGTGATGCAGCTGAACGCGACGACATTATATGCCTTGCTCCGCTTCCTTTGTTTGATAAGGACGGAAATGTAATTAACGAATAAATCAAAAAAATTTACGGGCATATATTTCTTATATGCCCGTTTTATTATGTATAATTAAAGATTGAAGGAAAAAATAAAAAATCATACAAAACAATTATTGTTGTTGCTTTTATCGGAAAACGTCTGTCAACGTCGATTAAATTAGCTTGACTTTTATGCACTTTCGGCGTATAATAAAGACCTTGGCAGCTAATTATGCTTGCAGATAATTGTAAAATGCGGAAGACTCTCCGCAAAACCCAAAATAATTTTTCATTGCAATCGGGCTTGGCAATTGTATGGGCTTTGGGCAATCGTTCATTAAAATTATTTTGGATTTGCAATATGTATGATGCGGTTTTCACGTTTTACAAATGGCAAAATTATGATTATGATAGGGGGCATACTGATGTCGGATATAAAAATTGTTGCACAAAACAAAAAAGCATATCACGATTACTTTGTAGACGAAGAAATCGAAGCCGGCATCGAGCTTGTCGGCACAGAGGTTAAATCTGTCCGCCAAGGCCGTGTCAACCTCAAGGATAGCTATATTTCCTGTAAAACAGGCGAGGCCTTCTTAATCGGAATGCACATAAGTCCCTATGAACAAGGCAGTATATACAATCACGAGCCGTTGCGTTCACGCAGACTGTTGTTGCACCGCAAGGAAATCAACAAGCTTATCGGTCAAACCTCTCAGGAGGGATATACTTTAATTCCGTTAAAGCTGTATTTTAAGGGGCAGTATATAAAAGTGCAAATCGGTCTGTGCCGAGGCAAAAAGAACTATGACAAGCGTGCATCCATTGCAGAGCGAGATGCCAAACGAAATATGGACCGAGCTATGAAAGAGAAGAATAACTTTTAAATATTTTAAAGAAGGATGAATAAATATGATAAATAAAGTAATAAATATAGATGTTGACTATCAGGCAATGGGCGTTGAACCATCACCAAGACAGACAACGCTCACAACATATATATTGGACAACAGAAACATAAATGACTCTTTATGCAAGTCACGCCCTGCCGTTATCGTATGTCCCGGCGGCGGATATGGTTCTACCTCTCCAAGAGAAGCTGAGCCTATAGCAACGTGCGAGCTATCAAAGGCAGTTGCCTATGTCCGCGAAATCTCCGCAGAGCATAATATCGACCCCAACAAAATTTTTGTCTGCGGATTTTCCGCAGGCGGTCACCTTGTTGCAAGTCTTGGTGTCCATTGGAACCATCCTGACGTAATCAAATATTCAGGTGTAAAAAATGGGGAAAATAAGCCAAACGGCATTATTCTCGGCTATCCTGTTATAACAGGCAATCTAGATATCACACACAAAGGAACAATCAACACATTTATTGGCGGCAGAGAAGAGGTTAAACCACTGGCATCTCTTGAGAATTATGTCAGCGAAGATACGCCTCAAGCATTTATCTGGCATACATTTTCAGATAATGCTGTTCCCGTTGCGAATTCACTTTTGTTTGCTAACGCACTTGAAAAGCACAAGGTCAAATTTGAAATGCACATCTATCCTGACGGAGTACACGGTTTATCATTGGGTGATATATCGGTGGCACCAAATGAATCTATCATAGTGAGTGCTGTGCAAAATTGGATTGATATGTCAATCAGATGGATTGATGAAATGTAAAATTTCGCCACACCTTGGGGTGAAAGTACAAATCCGAGCCTGCCAAAAACAATTAATTTAAGCATCTTTCGGCTTGTCGTCTTTGATAGGTGACGGATTTCCGAGTATTTTAACAGATATCAAAATCACGTTTCGGGTTTATACTATCACCCTATGGTGTGGCTATATATGGGGATGTAAAGGCTTCGACGGGGTCGTGGAGACTCAGGGAGCGAGCCGCAGCGGGTACTGCGTAAAAAACCCAACTTTTAAATTAAACGCTAACAAAAATTTAGCTTACGCTGCCTAATTAACGCAGCTGCCTTACTGTGATTACCGCGTTCACAGATTAAGGTATCATCCAAGCGGTGAACGTGAATACGGAAAGCTTTGACCGTATCATGAATTAATGAAGCTACCAATGCCTTCAGCTTGTTTGTGAGCCTTTGGCATTCGGGAATTTTAATCACAAACTACGCTCGTAGTGCCCTGTGGGGACACTTCTTCGGACGGGGGTTCAATTCCCCCCATCTCCACCAACAAAAATCCTATCGCAAGATGGGATTTTTTGTTTTGTATTATTCATTCTTAATTATTCAATATTCATTAAAAAGGATTTTTGTAATGTTTTTGTGTAAAACATAGGAAAACGCAAAATGGTATTGCTTTTATTCGAGATTTGAAATATAATATATGTGTTATCAAATAAGGAGTGTACTCATATGGAAATTATGTCCGCAAAAGAAGCAGCTGACAAATGGGGTATTTCGCAAAGACGAGTAGCTGTGCTCTGTTCAGAAAAAAGAATTACTGATGCTAAAATGGTAGGTAATATGTGGATTATGCCGTCAAACGCAACAAAGCCAACTGATGCCAGAAGAACAAGATATACTGATACGGATTCAAGCTCTATAAAGCCGTTTCTAAAATGGGCAGGCGGAAAAGGACAGTTGCTGAAAGAAATTGAACAATATTATCCGTTTGAGAACGGTAAAATTACGAAATACGCAGAGCCGTTTGTCGGCGGCGGTGCCGTGCTTTTTGATATTCTCAACAAATATTGTTTGGATGAAATCTATATAGGTGATATTAATTCGGAACTTATTAACACATATTTGATTATACGAGAACGTATAGATGATATTGTTGGATTACTCCACAAATATCAAAAGGAATATATTCCGCTTGAAATAGAGAATAGAAAAATATATTACTCTGACAAACGGAGTCGATTTAATAGTCTGAAATTAAACGTAAATGAGGCAAATAATATAGAAAAAGCCGCTCTTATGATTTTCTTAAATAAAACTTGCTTTAATGGTCTTTACCGAGTAAACAGGAAAGGATTGTTTAATGTTCCTATGGGAGCATACAAAAATCCGCTTATTTGTGATGAAAATAATCTTAGAGCAGTATCTGAGAAATTGCAGAGAGTCACTATTGTGTGCGGAGATTACAGAGAGTCAGCAGAATTTATTGATGAACATACCTTTGTTTATTTTGATCCACCGTACAGACCTATTACTGATACCGCAAATTTTACTGCATATACGAAAAATTTGTTTAATGATGAAGAACAAATCGAACTCGCAAAGTTTGTTGATGATATGCATAGAAAAGGTGCAAAGATTGTAGTTAGCAATTCCGATCCCAAAAACTTTAACACCAAAGATGACTTCTTCGATAATATTTATTCATCTCATAAAATCAAGCGTGTTGAAGCTACCCGTATGATTAACTGCAATAGCAAAGCAAGAGGAAAAATCAAAGAATTACTTATCAGCAATTTTTAAGTGATAAAATTAAGCAAAAAAATCCAAGAAATAATTTAAGGAGATTTGATATGAAATGCAGATATTTTAATAAATGGCTATCCGGTTTTCGTGATAGCATTGCAGATTATAGTTATTACATTGATTTTAAAAAAGTGCATAGAAATGTTGAAAGTATTAAAGTTGAACTTAATATATTAAATTCGCTTATTGGCTCGAAAAATATTGAAGACGATTTTGAAGTATTAATTGAAAAATACCCTGAAACATTAAAATGTATTCCGTTACTTTTAGCAGTCAGAGCTAATGAGATATATGCTATAGATGGCGACGGGGAATTTACATATAAATTCAATAATATAAATTTATCTATTGAGCAATATAAAGTTTTTATGCGTAAAACAGGATTGTTTGACTTGATGACTAATCATATTGTAAATAACCTTGTGGACTATGCAACAGGTGTTGAAACAGGACTTGATTCAAATGGTCGGAAGAACCGCGGCGGACACCTTATGGAAAACTTAGTTGAAAGCTTTATACAAAAAGCTGGTTTCATTAAAGAAGTAAACTACTTTAAGGAAATGTACATTCATCAAATTACAAACAAATGGAACATAGATTTATCAGCTATTTCAAATCAAGGTAAAACGGAAAAACGCTTTGACTTTGTGGTAAAGATGCCAAATATGATTTATGGTATTGAAACTAACTTTTATGGTAGCGGTGGAAGCAAACTTAATGAAACTGCTCGTAGTTATAAAACTCTTGCTCTTGAAACAGATACTATTGATGGCTTTACATTCGTATGGTTCACTGATGGTAAGGGATGGACGAGTGCTCGAAATAACCTTGAGGAAACTTTTGATGTGATGGAACACATATATAATATTAAGGATTTGGAAG
>CADAVS010000096.1 GCA_902791425.1 uncultured Ruminococcus sp. | reverse complement strand
TAATAGATATAAATATGGGTTGTCCTGCACCTAAAATAGTTAACAACGGCGACGGCTCCGCTTTGATGAAAAATCCTGAGCTTGCAGGAAAGATAATCAAAGCCGTATCTCAAGCCGTTGATGTCCCTGTTACAGTAAAGTTCCGAGCAGGGTGGGACAGCAACAGCATTAATGCTGTTGAATTTGCCAAAATTGCCGAAGAAAGCGGTGCTGACGCAATAACTGTTCACGGCAGAACGAGAGAGCAGTTCTATTCGGGCAGTTCCGATATGAATATAATAACCGCAGTCAAATCGGCGGTAAGTATTCCCGTTATAGGCAACGGAGATATAACAGACGGCAAATCGGCAGTAAAAATGCTCACCGAAACACATTGTGACGGGATTATGATTGGCAGAGCCGCTCAGGGAAACCCGTGGATATTCAGAGAGGTTTTGCACTACATCAAAACAAATGAGCTTCTTCCTCCTCCATCCATTGACGAACGTCTTGACGTTGCTCTTAAACACTTTGAACTTCTGCTTAAATTTAAGGGCGACAAGAGAGGCGTATTGGAGGGCAGAAAGCATATGTCCTGGTATTTTAAAGGTGTAAAAGGCGGTTCTGTGCTGAGAGCAGAGGTGAACAAAGCCGAAAATCCTCGGCAAATGATTGATATATTGACATCATTTTGCGATCATTACAAAAACACGTATAATATTTGAAAGGAATAAGTGTTATGGATAATAAAAGAATAGTTATAAAAGTAGGAACATCAACACTGACCCACGATACAGGAAAAATTAACTTAAAGAGAATTGAAAAGCTTGTTCAGGTAATATCAGACCTGATGAATATGGGGCACGAGGTTATTCTGGTATCAAGCGGTGCTATCGGCGTAGGCGTCGGCAAATTGGGCTTAACCGAAAAACCATCATCCACACGTCAAAAGCAGGCATTGGCGGCAATCGGACAGGCAAGCCTTATGTCTATATACGAAAAATTTTTCAAGGAATACGGATACAACACAGGTCAGGTTCTTCTCACAAAATTTGTCCTTGATGATGAAGTAAGATATACAAGTGCCAAAAATGCTTTTAACACTATGCTTGAATACGGTGTTATCCCAATCGTAAACGAAAACGACGTTATCTCATCATACGAAATAGAGTTTGGCGATAATGATACGCTGTCTGCGTATGTATCGACCCTGGTCGATGCGAATTTGCTTATCATTATGTCGGACATAGACGGGTTTTACAACGGAAACCCAAATGATGCCGGCTCGCACATTATACCGATTATAGAAGAAATAACAGACGAAATCAGAAGTTGTGCAGGCGGCGAGGGTACACGTCGCGGAACAGGCGGTATGATTACAAAGCTGAACGCCGCAGAACTCGTTTGCCCCTGCGGAATAGATATGGTAATCACAAACGGCAACAATCCGAACAATCTGTATAAAATAGTAAATTCAGAGCCTGTCGGAACGCTCTTCCGTGCAAGCTCAAAAAAATAAATATAAAATTGCCCCGAATACTGTATGTAATGCAGTTTTCGGGGCGTTATTTTATCTTTGACTTATTTAATTTTCAATTGGCATTTTAGACAATTGCTTGTAAGTCATAATGATTACAACAACTGATATAATAGCTGTCAATATATCTGATACAGGCATTGAATACAGCACACCATCAAGGGCAAAAACAATTGGCAAAAGCAACGCAAAACCAACGCCAAACACAATTTCACGCACCATTGAAAGCATAGTGGAAGCCGCCGCCTTGCCCATTGCCTGCAAGAAAATAAATGCCGCCTTATTGATACAAGCAAGAGGGAGCATACAAAGGTAAACACGGAATGCCTTAAGGGCAAATTCAGTATAATAGGAACTCTCATTTTCCGCACCAAATATTCCGATAAGCTGTAGCGGGAAAAATTCCACAATAATAAGGGCAACCACACCGACTATTGCCTCGCAAATAATAAGTCCGGTAAATAGTTTTTTAACTCTGTTATTTAAGCCTGCACCCATATTATAACCCACAATAGGTATACAGCCTGCTGACATACCCACGACAATGGAAATGATTATTTGAAAGAACTTCATAACAATACCGACAACCGCCATAGGTATCTGTGCATATTGCTCCTGACCGAAAATCGCATCTATCGCACTGTATTTGCGAATCATATTATTAATTGCCGCCATTGCCGCAACCAAAGAAATTTGAGAAAGAAAACTGCAAACACCCAACAGAAGTGTTCTTCCGATAATATCTTTATCAAGCTTAAAATCATATTTGCTTAAATTAACAACTTTAGTATGGCAAAGATACCAAATTGCAAGTATTGCCGTCACAATTTGACCAATTACGGTAGCGACAGCCGCACCCATCATTCCCCATTTAAAAACATAAATAAAAATCGGGTCAAGAATAACATTGATTATTGCACCGCTCACAGTGGAAACCATAGCATATTTAGGACTCCCGTCTGCACGGATAACAGGGTTCATTGCCTGACCAAACATATAGAAAGGAATACCTAACGTAATCCAAAAGAAATACTCTTGTGAATGATAAAATGTTTCGCTATTTACAGTTCCGCCGAACATTGCAATAATCTGATTTGAAAACAGAAGATAAACAAGCATCAGTACAATGCTCGTTCCTATTGTCATAAAAATAGAATTACCCATACTGCGGCTTGCATCTGCCGGCTTTTTTTCTCCAAGACAGATAGACACAAAAGCACAGCAGCCATCACCTATCATAACAGCTATAGCAAGTGCAATTACCGTCAACGGAAAAACAACAGTGTTTGCGGCGTTTCCGTATGAACCGAGATAGTCAGCATTGGCAATAAAAATTTGGTCAACAATGTTGTACAACGCACCGACCAAAAGCGAAATAATACAGGGCACAGCATATTTGCCCATTAATTTGCCTACCTTTTCAACAGCAAGATAGGATTGTGTTTTTTCCATTTATTTTTCCTCCTTAAAACATCAAAAAGGTGTAAGTCCAACAAAGCTGGACTTACACCTTTCGGCTACGCACTGTTGATTATTATATCACTGATTTTTAAATTTTTCAAAGGTCTTTTTGCACAAAGTAAAAGTGCTGTTTTAAAATTGTTTTGTCAAATTGATTATTCTTCTCAAAAAATAAATATAAAACTTTATTATAACGCACCAATGTCAATTCGTATTGTCAATAACCCCGAAATACGCTTGACGTAAAAAAAATTTGTGATATAATAATATACACAAATCCCAACTAATTCCAAAAATTTGGGCATATTATTTTGTGATTGCCCCTTGCGGAATAGAAAAACCGACTTAATTGTTGGCAAAGTATAGTAAACCAAAATCTAACTATGTAAGAAGGAGAAAAAATTATGATTACAACACAAAAATACAGTTCATCAGGAACAGAGGATATATACTCCGTTACCCTTGACAACGGAAAAGGCCTGTCCGCCGAGATACTCAACATAGGTTGTGCTATCAAAAAGCTTAACTTCAAGGGCACAGATGTTGTCCTTGGCTTTGATACGTATGAGGGATATCTCAACAACACATCAAGTTTCGGTGTGGCTGTGGGCAGAGTTGCCAACAGGATTGCAAACTCCGAATTTGAGATTGACAACATTAAATATACAGTCACAAAAAATGAAGGAAACAATAACCTTCACAGTGCCGGCAGCAATGTTGGTAAAAAAATATGGCAGATAAACCCAATAGACAACGACGAACCTACACTTGAACTCACATATACTACACCGGATGGCGAAGACGGCTTCCCCGGCAATGTGACTATTAAGGTTACATATACACTGACCAAAGAAAACTCAATCAAAATTCACTATGAGGCAACAACAGACAAAGATACTATTGTTAATATGACAAATCACAGTTACTTTAACCTAAATGGTCATAACAGTGGAAATGTATACAATCATAAGTTATACTTAAACTCAAAATTCTACACCCCAAGCGATGCTGAACTTATTCCCACAGGCGAGATACGCTCTGTTGCAGATACCCCCTATGACTTTACCGACGCTAAGTTGTTGGGCTCGGCAATAAAATCAGACTTTAAATCAATTGCAGAATGTAATGGACTTGACACAAACTTCTGCATAAACGGCAGAGGATACTGCAAAGCGGCAGTTCTCACAGGCGATGTCAGTGGAATTACTATGGAGGTATACACAGATTCTCCCGGTATTCAAATTTACACAACAAATGGCACTAAGGAGAGAGAGGACTATAAAGAGGGTGCAAATTATTGTGTTCACAGTGCTGTGTGTCTTGAAACACAAAACTATCCCAACGCAATAAATATACCGCACTTCCCTTCACCTATCTTAAGATGCGGCGAGAAGTACGATACGACCACCGAGTATAGATTTATATAAAAATATTACCTCTGTTGGCTCTCCTTACGCAAAGGAACTCATAGCCTATATTTTTATAGTTTAGTTGCTGTAGATTATCAGCCCCACCGATTTTTCTGGTGGGGCTGATAGTTTTCACCTTTATCACCTTTTCGGAATAATGTTTTTCTATTTGCACAATATCGGTATGCACTAATATGAATAACAAGTTCTTCAGCAGCAGCAACCATTGCCACAACGCAGATTATTAAACAAATCACTTTAATAAGCGGCTGAAAAATTATATACGGAATTGTAAAAATCAAAAGTCCTGTCAGCTTGTTCAGGTACGTGTGAAGCGGAGCAAAGCAATGATATTTAATAAGCGCAACAGTATAACAGGCTAATCTGAGTATCAAAACAACAGTTATTATACTCCAATGCAACGGCACCAATGTTTTGCACAATACAGGCAAAATCTTAATTGCAGTAACAGCATAAAACACAATATCTGCTACGCTGTCAAGCCTTGCTCCGTATTCGCTTTCATAATGTAAACTTCTTGCCAATAAACCATCCAACACATCTGACAAGCCGCAATATGTATAGAGTATGTAAAACATTAACGAAA
The DNA here is from genome assembly GCA_902791425.1 of uncultured Ruminococcus sp. GTDB lineage: Bacteria > Bacillota > Clostridia > Monoglobales > Monoglobaceae > UMGS1820. The sequence goes on along the minus strand of CADAVS010000096.1, from coordinate 1,263 downwards.
AAGCGTGTGTTGGTATAAGTGCAACAGCCGATACAATTCTTGACAGAGTAATTATATTTGGCAAATGCTTCATTTTATCTCTTCCTGTAAATAATTAATAATCAATATGCAGGGTCCTTAATATAATCAATCAGATAATAATTTCCGTTTGATATAATTAATTTATATACCCAATGGTCATTCGAGCTTTTTTCCTGTCCGCCACGAATTTCGGAAATTATTTCTTCATCCCACGCATATACAATATTGTCATTCTTTTTCGCACTTCTAACAGTTATGCTCTCAGCATTATAGTACGAAATTTTCCATTTTGAATAATAGTTCCACTGAGATTTATATGCCAAGGATCCAACCTGTGCATATTCACCCACATATGCCCTGTAATCTGATTCAGAGCCGTTTCCGAAGGCGACAAATTGAGAATACGAATTAGCAAACCCATTTATCGTTTCGCAAATCTTGTCATATTCTTCCTTTGAGGTGATAAGTTGGGCATTTTCTATTCCGGACATTCCCTTATATTTCAAGGATGGACTGTATAAATCCGGAAGGTTGACAGAGCTGTCCTTCGGCTTATTATCAACCGTTTGTTTTTGCTGATTTGAATTTGCTTCATATTTTACTGATGTGTCAGGAATTATATCATTATCATTATCCTTATTATAAAACATATTTATTATCACAGCAGATACAATACTCACAAGAACAAATAAAACAATCAGTACAATAATCATTAATGATTTATTTGATAAAGAAAAACTTTTCTTTTCATCACATTTAAATCTTTTTGTGCTTACTGTATCACTTAAAATTGACGATTGTGTTCCCGGAATTTGACCGTTTAATGCTGCTTGCAGTTGTTCTATTGAGCTGTATCTCTCCGATGCTCTCACTGCCAATCCGATTTGAAGTGCCGCTTGTATATTCTGTGGCAAGTCGTCAGGTATTACCAGAGTGTCCTCCATCACTCTTTCAAGAGCGTCAGGCGGTACCTCTCCGGTTATCATTCTGTACAATGTTGCCGTCAATGCATATACGTCTGTCCAAGGTCCTTGATTTCCGCGGGTCCTGTACTGCTCCTCCGGTGCATATCCGGGCTTTAACATCACTGACAGACTTTTACTTCCTCCCATCGTCTGTCTTGCCGCGCCAAAATCTATCAGCCTAACTCTGCCGTCTGTTGTTATAAATATATTGTCGGGACTTATATCTCTGTGTATTATCCCCTCTTTATGTACTGAGCTCAACGCATCCATAATCGGT
>CADAVS010000095.1 GCA_902791425.1 uncultured Ruminococcus sp. | reverse complement strand
TCGTATTCCGCTTTAACCCAATCGTTGCCCGACCTTGAGGATTTTGGCAACAGTGATGATGACAAAATAAGCTTTTCCTTTGCCCTTGTCATTGCAACGTACAAAAGACGCATTTCCTCAGAGGCAGAGGCGGTGAGTATGTTGTTTTTTATAAGCTCACGGCTTGGCAATTCAAAGCGTACTCTTTGCCTTATATCCACGTAATCCATACCTATACCGCTTTTTACGTCCCAAATAATATTTTCATTGGAGCCACTCCTGTTAAATGATTTTTCAAGCTGAAAGATTATTACTACGGGAAATTCAAGTCCCTTTGATTTATGCATTGTCATAATTCTGACAGCACTGTTATCGGAGGATATTTCTTTGGCAGGCGTCAAATCCTCGTTGGTGCTTTTGAGCATCTCGATATATTTAATAAAGTTAAACAAACCTGTGAGGGAGCCGTTGTCAAAATCGGTACAGCGTTCAAGCAAAAGCTTTAGATTTGCCTTTCTCAGCTCACCGCCTGTCATTGCACCGATGATTGCAAAGTAGCCTGTATCCTTGCATATTTTGCGTACAAGCTCGTCAACACGCATATATTTGGAGCAGGCTCTGAAATTATTTAGTGTATCCAAAAAATCAGATGCTTTCTTATTGTTCTTTGCCGCCTCGGTAAGTGCCGTATAGTATCTGCCTTTGGCGGCGGTTCTGATTTGAGCAAGCTCTTCTGCCGTAAAACCGAATATTGCAGAACGCATAACCGCAATCAAGGGTATGTCCTGGATAGGATTGTCGATAATCTGCAAAAAGGCAATAATTGTAGATACCTCTATGGTTGACAAATAGTGTTGACCGCCCTCTGTGATTGAGTTAATTCCTAAGTTTATAAGTTCGTTTTCGATTATATTCCTGTCATATTTCGTCTTGCAAAGCACAGCAATGTCACCGTATTCTGCTTCACGCATTGAGTCGGTGTCTTTATCGTATACCATAAAATGTTCCTTGCATACAAGGTCGTGTATTCTATTGGCTATTGCACGTGCCTCTAAGTTTTCTGCTTCAAGGGTCAAAAGCAGTTTGTCCCGTGTTTCGCTGTCAGAGGTATCGGTTATCATTACCTCCGTCTCGCAATTATTGTTTTGGGGATATGAGGCGCCTAAAACAAGGCGTTCTTCCTCCGTATAGTTGACTTCACCGCAATCCTCGCTCATTACAGACTCAAATATATCGTTAATACTGTTTATAACCTCGTTTCGGCTTCTGAAATTTTGGTTAAGACAGATAAGATGTCCGCCTTCTTCGTTTTTGTATGCTTTATACAGATCGATAAATATTGTGGGGTCTGCGTTTCTGAATTTATATATTGACTGCTTTATATCGCCGACCATAAAGAGATTGCCCTCTTTTTTGGCGAGAAGTTTAAATATATCAAATTGCAGACAGCTTGTGTCTTGAAATTCGTCAATCATTATTTCGTGATAGTAATCACGAAGTTTTAAGCACAGCGGAGTTTCTGCTCCGTATCTATCACACAGAAGATTGAATAAATTATGCTCCAGGTCATTAAAGTCAATGGCAGAACGCTCCCTTTTGTATTTTTGATGTACCTTTTCGGTCAGTCTGACAATGTTAATAAGTGCCTTGACAGCAGGCTGACAGGCAGAAATCTTTTTGATGTTTTCGTCATTAAATATAGTGAGCATAGATTGTGCAGAGGCAAGATTTGTCTTTAAATGCTTGTCCCTGAGATATGATAGCCGTGGTTCAATATCTTCAATGCCTTTTTTTGAAGGTGCTCTGCCTATGGTGTAATTGCCGATAAGCTCACAAAGCTTATTAAAGCCTTCTTCGGTATTTGTATCAAGCTTTGAATATGCATCGCAAAAGCCGTGATACATATTGTAATAGTATTCGTAATACTTGTGGTCTGTGGGAATTTCGTTATCTACTATATTAAAAATTGAACTTAATATCTCCGAAATCGTAGCAGCAGAGGAAGAGATTTTATTTCTTATCTGAGTGAACCACGCTGAGCCTTCGATAGAATTATTATTCTTAACTGAGGAATAATAGTCATCACAAAGATTACAAAGCCATTTTCTCGGGTTTGAAAAGCTCCGAGAAAGGTTATGTAGGTTCGACGCAATATCTCTTAAGTTATTGTCGCCTTTGACCTCGCTCCATCCCATAACAAGAGAGCGAAAGCCGTCTTTTTTATCAATTCTGCTGTAATAGCTTTCCATAACAGCATCAATGGCACGTTCCTCTAAAATTTTGTTTTCGGTTTCATCTATTAATGAAAAGTCAGAGGGGAGGTTTGTCAAATGTGAATTATTGGTTATTATTCTGCGGCAAAATGAATGAATGGTAGAGATGCAGGCGGAATTAACCTTAACAGCTTGCTCCTTGAGCCATACATCATTTGGTGACTCCTCAAGCTTTTTGTCGATAGCGTCGGCGATTTTACGCTTCATTTCCGTTGCGGCCGCATCGGTAAAGGTGAGGACAAGCAGTCTGTCAACTGAAACAGGGTTTTCCTTATCGGATATCATTCTGATTATACGCTCAACCAATACAGCCGTTTTACCGCTTCCGGCGGCGGCTGCAACCAATATGTTTTTACCTTTTGTATCTATCGCTTCAAGCTGTTTGGGTGTCCAGGATACAGACATAAAATCACCTCTTAATATCTTTTATTTTATCATAAACTATTTTAATTGTCTACAATAAAATAGAGATTAAGAGGTGATTTTAAAAATGTATTGTAAATTGTATGAAGGCTTATATTATATCACAAAGCGTGCAGGGCATAACCTGATGTCTGCACAGCATATCAATGACTGCTATTGCTTCGGCATATGTAAAATATCGCTCTGCTGCAACTGTCGGCTTTTCGCCTGTTTCGCAGACAACTGCGGATATGCCGTATGGTTTCTCTGCACCCTCGTTCTTAAGTATTGTAAATTTGACGGTGTTTTCGTCACCATACTCCGTTGTGAATTTAAAGTTTTCTCGCATAATACTTACTCCTTGTTTGCAAATTAATTCTATATAATTTTGCCATAAAATACTCCCTGAAACAAGTCTGTATTCACCGCAATATTCTGCATTAAATTTATGGAAGAAAATAACGAAAAATCAATGGTATTAACAAAACGAGAGAATTATGTAAACCAATTTAGGAGGGCTATTTTAAGTTATATTCAAACAAACGCTTATTTATGTCGGAATAATTTTTGAATTTATTTATCGTGTGACCGCATTTACATTTTATTCTAAAGGCGATATTTATGTAGTTTTCGGGCATCAATGCTAAGAGTGAGGTATTGCAACAAGGGCATATTATATGGTTGTCCTTAAGCACAGCGTAGGAGGAGTCGCTGATATCGAGTTTTGATAAATTTGCCTCGGCTGAGCCCATAGAACCGCACTTGCATATATACGAAATCTTATAGCAGTGGAGATTATCGCTTATATTGCAGATGACACGCCCGCAATCCTTGCAGATAAGCATTCCTTTGTTTGAGTTATGTAGATTTGAGTTTATCAGATTTGTTGTACCCATTTAAGTCACCTTTGTCTTAAATTTAAAATATGAAAATTATTAATCAATTAAATTCAAAATAATTTTATTGAATAATTGCCCTACGCCCATACATTTGCCAAGCCCAAATGCAGTGAAAAAATTATTTTGAATTTGGGAGGTTGACGGCGAGATAATTTTATTGAATAATTGCCCTATGCCCATACATTTGCCAAGCCCAAATGCAATGAAAAAATTATTTTGAATTTGAGGACTTGACGGCGAGATAATTTTATTAAATAAACTCCTCTCATTAACAGACGAATGAGAGGAGTTAAAGTACGAAATATTATGCTATCAGCCGTTTTCAAGTGCTTGTTCAAGCCAGAAAATACCGATATCAAGGGCCTTATACAGACCGTCACGCTCTGCCTGACGGATAAGCTGAGAACGCTTGCCCTCGTTTGTCTTAAGCTCAATAATAACACGCTTTGAAATTTGCAAGTCTTCAAGAGGTTCCTGGTCTTCAAGACGGAATATTACAACGTATTTATCTTCGGGATTGCCATAATAAATTTCGTTTCCGCATCTTAAAAGCGGTTTACCCTTATATGTCAGCATTTTTTCGTCAGATGCAGTCTTAACCTTTTTGTCAGCCATATAATCACACCTTTCTTAATAACAAAATGTATTAAAGATCAATATTTTGGTCTCTGCCCGGGCCTACACCGATAGAAGCGATTTTACATCCGCACAATTCTTCAACACGGCGAACATATCTCTGAGCGGCAATAGGCAGGAGCTTAAAGTCCTTAATATTGCTGATATCCTCTGTCCAACCATCAAGCTCTTCATAAATCGGTTTGCACTCTGCAAGCTCCTCAAGTGTAGGCGGAAAATCAGTGATAATCTGACCGTTTTTCTCATATGCGGTACATATCTTAATCTTGCCGATATTGCCGAGAGGGTCAATCTTATTCAAAACAATAGATGTCAAAGAATTTGTTCTTACAGCGTATTTAGCAATAACAGCATCAAACCAGCCTGTACGTCTTGGTCTGCCTGTTGTGGTGCCGAATTCGTGACCGTTCTGACGGATTTGTTCGCCAACTTCATCATTTAATTCTGTCGGGAACGGACCGTTGCCGACTCTTGTGGTGTAACCCTTTAATATACCGATACACTCATCAATGTCCTTAGGACCGATACCGCTGCCAACGCAGACACCGCCTGAGATAGGATGTGATGATGTAACATACGGATATGTTCCCAAATCTATGTCAAGAAGTATACCCTGTGCACCTTCAAACAAAACCTCCTTGCCTGACTTAATACTGTCATACAAAATCGGTGTAGTATCAGTAACATAAGGGGCAAGTCTTTTCGCATATGCACTATATTCGGCGATAACAGCGTCAGCATCAAAGGGGGTTCCGCCGTATACCAATTCGATAATCTTGTTTTTGATTTTAAGGTTTTCGCGTACCATTGTGCTGAATTTTTCGGGATTAATCATATCGCACATACGGATACCGCTTCTCTCTGTCTTATCCATATAACAAGGACCGATACCCTTTTTTGTAGTACCTATATCGCCCTTGCCTCTCGCCTTTTCCGAAAGACCGTCAAGCTCAATATGATAGGGCATTATAACGTGTGCTCTGGAATCTATTTTAAGATTTTTTGTGCTTATTCCCTGAGATTCCATTCCGTCAATTTCTTCAATCAAAACTTTTGGGTCGATTACAACTCCCATTCCGATAATGTTTAAGGTTCTTGGATTGAGTATACCTGATGGCATTATGTGCAGTTTGTAGGTAACACCGTCGGCCTCTATTGTGTGACCTGCGTTATTACCGCCTGATGTTCTGACAACAACGTCAGATTTACCTGCGAGAATGTCTATGGTTTTACCCTTTCCCTCATCACCCCATTGGGCACCGATTACAACTTTGGTTGACATAGTTAATTCCTCATTTCAAATTGAATTCTAAATAATAAATGACACAAGCTTTATAATACCAAAAAGTGCAGTAAATTGCAAGCAAAAAAGCTAAATTTTTGATATTTTTTATATTTCACAGCAAGTTATTTGCTAAGCAGCTTATTGATAAGTGTGTGTCCCTTTTCGACATAAATTCCTGTTTTTTCAGCATCTGCCTCAGTGTATTTAACGTCTTTCGGCTCTGCCTCTGCCTCGCTCTTATACAGAACATAAGGAACGGGGTCTGATGTGTGGGTCATAATTGCAAGAGGCGTCGGATGGTCAGGCATAATCAACATATGGAAGTCCTCGCCTGATTCACGCAGATATTTTACAACAGGTGCAACGATTTTTTCGTCTGCAAGCTCAATTGCCTTTACTTTGTTTTCTATCTCGTGTCTGTGACCTGCCTCGTCAGAGGCTTCAAGATGAATATATACAAAGTCGCTGCCGTTTTTAATGGCATCTATTGCGGCGGCAGCCTTGCCGTCATAGTTTGTGTGGACAGTACCCGTAGCACCTTCGACCTCAACAACATTAAGTCCGGCACAGTGACCGATACCCTTTATCAAGTCAACAGCCGAAATAACTGTGCCGTGTATACCGAATTTGCTGTCATATACATCAAGGTCAGGCTTAGTGCCGTTACCCCATATCCAAAGGGAGTTGGCAGGATGCAAGCCACGCTTAATTCTGTCAAGGTTTACAGGGTGGTCTTTTAAGATATTATAGCTCTTTTCCATAAGGGTACGGATTGTATCATCTTTCGGTAAGTAATCCCCGACAACTCTGCCTGATATATCGTGTGGCGGCGTCAAAGAAAATTTATTTTCTTTATTGTGCCATACCATAATATGACGATAGCTTGTACCGCCGTGAAATTCGTATTCGTCACAGGCGAGCTCCTTGTTCACAGCATCAATAAGCTGATGTGCCTCCTCGGTAGTTATCTCGTCAGAGCTGTAATCTACCATTGTCTTATTTTCGTAGCCTTCATCATCG
>CADAVS010000094.1 GCA_902791425.1 uncultured Ruminococcus sp. | reverse complement strand
TGGTAGAGCGTCACCTTGCCAAGGTGAACGTCGCGAGTTCGAATCTCGTCTTCCGCTCCATAACAAAACAGACACCTATTTGGGTGTCTGTTTTGTTATGGAACAGAAGGCCTGTGACGAACGATGCACGCGAGCGACCGAACGCAGTGAGGAAGTGCCGAACGTATGTTCGGCGTCGAATCATATGTAAGAAAAAGATATGTATGCCACAACGGTTTGTCAATAGGCTCCCTTGTGTAAAGGGAGCTGTCAGCATTAGCTGACTGAGGGATTGGCGATATGCGTAACGAATAATATTGGATAATGAATATCCAATATATACCGCAATGGAGCCAATATTTGCCGTTGTATAAACATAATATATAATATGTATAATTTTTTATTTGAAAAAGGCAGATTTTTTAGCGAAAAATGCATTGACAATTTAATGATATCATAGTATAATATCAACAATAATTAAAGGCTGTGACGAAGACGGTCGAGGATAAAACTTTGAAGAGAGCCGATGGTTGCTGCAAATCGGTATGGGTTGTTCTCAATGGCCTCTCACTTCTGAGCTGGTTCCCTGAAAACAAATATTAGGGGTTCTCGTGAATGCTACGTTAGTGCATAGAGGTTGGTAGACTTCGAAGAGGTGGCAGGTTTTATATCTGCAATTTGAGTGGTACCGCGAGTGTAATGAGTATTACACCCGTCTCAAAGTTTTAAGCTTTGAGATGGGTGTTTTTGTTTTCTCGAGGTTTTGACAAATTTTACGATAAGGATGGTATTTTTATGTTGACTTTGGATAAAGTTTTTGACGCACAAACGGTTTTGCGAGATATTATCAGAGAAACCTCCTTAGTACGTTCCTATGGAATAGCTCCTGATTGCGAGCTGTATCTAAAGCCTGAAAATCTGCAAATCACAGGCTCATTTAAGGTCAGAGGCTCAGCGTATAAGATTGCAATGCTGTCTGATGAAGAAAAGGAAAAAGGTGTTATAGCCTGTTCTGCCGGCAATCACGCACAGGGTGTTGCTCTCGCGGCGGCAAAAAATGGAATAAAGTCTTTGATATGTCTGCCTGACAGTGCACCGATTTCAAAAGTGGAGGCAACAAAGGGATATGGTGCAGAGGTTTGTTTGGTAGAGGGTTGTTATGATGACGCTTATCAAAAGTCTTTGGAACTTAAAGAGAGCGAAGGCTATACCTTTGTTCATCCCTTTGATGACGAAAACGTAATTGCAGGACAGGGAACAATCGCTCTTGAAATACTAAATGATATTGATAACATTGATGCAATAGTTGTACCTGTAGGCGGAGGCGGATTGATTTCGGGAATTGCGTATACAGTTAAGCAAATCAGACCTTCCATAAAGGTATACGGGGTTCAGGCGTCGGGGGCACCGAGTATGTTCAATTCCATAAAGAACAGTGAAATACAATGCCTGAGCGAAGTTCAAACCATCGCCGATGGTATTGCGGTTAAACAGCCCGGTGAAAATACCTTTAATATCGTAAGTGAGTATGTTGACGATATTGCAACTGTGACAGATGATGAGATTTCGTCAGCCATTCTTGCATTGATAGAAAATCAGAAGATGATTGCCGAAGGTGCAGGTGCTGCTGCGGTTGCGGCTGTTATGTTTGATAAGTTTCAGCTTAAGGGCAAGCGTGTTGTTTGCGTTGTGTCGGGCGGAAACATTGATGTTACAAGTCTGTCAAGGGTAATCAATCGCGGACTTTTGACATCGGGAAGGTCATCAAGTTTGTTGATTGAGCTTATTGATAAACCCGGACAGTTGATGGATGTTTCAAGAATTATTGCTGAGTGTGGCGGAAATGTAACAAGTGTTCACCACGAGAGAGGCAACACAGAAAGCGTAAACGGATGTTTCCTCAGAATTCAGATGGAAACAAGGGATTACGACCACGTAAGGTTGATAACACAGACATTGCGTGATAAAGGTTTTAAAATCGTATAGATATCATATAGATGAAGGAGAATTATTATGAGTAGTAAAGTACACACAGAGAAAGCACCGGCGGCAATCGGTCCGTATTCACAGGCAGTTGTTATTGGAAATTTGGTTTTTACTTCGGGACAAATTCCGCTAAACCCTGAAACAGGCGAAATGGTGGGAGAAACCATAACCGAACAGACAAAACGTGTCTGTGAGAATTTGGCGGCTGTTTTGGAGGAGGCGGGAAGCTCCCTTGAAAATACAGTCAAGACAGTATGCTTTCTAAGTGATATGGCAGATTTTGCTGAGTTTAATGAGGAGTACGCAAAACATTTTACGGGAAAGCCTGCACGCTCTTGCATGGCTGTTAAGACTTTGCCGAAAAATGCTTTGTTGGAAATAGAGGTCATTGCGGAAATAGGAGGGGTCATATGATGAATTCAAATAAGTACAATATAGGATATTATCCCGCACCGGGAAATTATAAAAAATGGGTGGAAAAGGACCACATTGAAAAGCCACCGGTTTGGTGCAGTGTGGATATGCGCGACGGAAACCAAAGTCTTGTCATTCCGATGAGCCTTGATGAAAAGCTCGAATATTATAAAACGCTTTTGCAGGTAGGCTTTAAGGAAATTGAGGTTGGTTTTCCTGCTGCCAGCGAAACGGAATATGAGTTTTTGAGAACTCTGATAGATAACAATATGATTCCTGAAGATGTTACCGTTCAGGTATTGACACAGTGCCGTGAACATATTATCCGAAAGACCTTTGATGCCTGTAAGGGTGCGCCAAGTGCGATTATACACTTCTATAATTCAACAAGCGTTGCACAGCGTGAGCAGGTTTTCAGAAAGTCCAAAGAGGAGATAAAGAAGATTGCGGTTGACGGAGCAAAGCTTGTTAAAAAGCTTGCGGCAGAATATGAGGGCAACTTCAGATTTGAATACTCTCCCGAAAGCTTTACGGGTACCGAGCCTGAATATGCATTGGAAGTTTGCAACGCAGTTCTTGATGTGCTTGAGCCGTCAGAGGATAACAATGTTATTATCAACCTGCCTGTAACAGTTGAAATGAGCTTGCCGCATATTTACGCAAGTCAGGTTGAATATATGAGCGAAAATCTGAAGTATCGTGAGAATGTGACAATTTCACTTCACCCTCACAACGACAGAGGTACAGGCGTTGCAGATACCGAGCTTGCACTTCTCGCAGGTGCTGACCGTGTAGAGGGTACGCTGTTCGGTAATGGAGAAAGAACAGGTAATGTGGATATAATTACACTTGCTATGAATATGTATTCACACGGGGTTGACCCGAAGCTTGATTTTTCGGATATGCCTGCCCTTGTTAAGAAGTATGAAAAATGCACAGGTATGCACGTCTATGAGAGAACACCTTATGCAGGTGCGTTGGTGTTTGCTGCGTTCTCGGGCAGTCATCAGGATGCTATCGCAAAGGGTATGAATTACAGAAAAGAAAAGAACTCAACTCAATGGAATGTTCCGTATATTCCGATAGACCCTGAGGATATAAACAGAACCTATGATGCAGACGTTATCCGCGTTAATTCGCAAAGCGGTAAGGGCGGTATAGGCTACTTGCTGGAACAGGTTTACGGATATGCTCTCCCCAATCCAATGCGTGAGCATTTGAGCTATCTTTGCAAGCATATTTCTGATATGGAGCATAAGGAACTGATGGTTGAGGAGGTTTATAATATCTTTAAAGAGAATTATATGCGTAAATCCTCAAAGCTTGATATAGAAAATATGGACTTTTACCATAAGGACGGAAATATGGAGGCAGATATTACGTTTGTATATGACGGAAAAGAACAAAAGGTTCACGCCTTCGGTAACGGCTCTTTAGATGCGGTAAGCAATGCATTAAAGGCGTTCACCAAGAGTAACTATCTGCTTGAAACATATACCGAACATACATTAAAGGATAAGGGTTCGGGCAGTGTTGCGGCGGCATATATCGGCATCCGCAATGATGAAGGCGAAGTGTTCTGGGGTGCCGGAACCGACACAGACATTATTCACGCAAGTGCAAATGCTCTGCTCAGTGCCTTTCGTAATATGAACAATATAAAGGAGTGATTAACGTGAAAGAACTTTCACGTTAATGCCTCCGGCGGATTAAATGGCACCGCCGAAATTTTCGCATTTGAAATGCGAAACGGCGATGTGCAAAAAATCTCTTATCATTCCATTGCCTTGCGGATAAGAGATAAATATGATTAATATTTGTGCCGACGCAAGGCGGCGGAATGGAGATTTTTATGGGAATGACAATGACTCAAAAAATACTTGCCGCTCACGCAGGACTTGACAGCGTTACGGCAGGACAGCTTATAAATGCAAAACTTGATATCGTTCTCGGAAACGATATTACAACTCCCGTTGCAGTGAACGAGTTTAAAAAGGCAAGTTTTGATAAGGTGTTTGACAAAGACAGGGTTGCAATAGTTCTTGACCACTTTGTTCCCAACAAGGACATTAAGGCGGCAGAGCAGTCCAAAACCTGCAGAGAGTTTGCTTGCTCTCATTGTATAAGCCACTTTTATGACGTGGGCAAGATGGGTATAGAACACGCTCTTCTGCCTGAGCAGGGCGTGGTAACAGCAGGCGATTGCATCATAGGTGCCGACAGCCACACTTGTACATATGGAGCTCTCGGTGCTTTCTCAACAGGTGTGGGAAGTACGGATATGGCGGCAGGTATGGCAACGGGTATGGCTTGGTTCAAGGTTCCGTCTGCTATCAAATTTAACTTAACGGGCAAGCTCCCTTCAAATTGCAGCGGCAAAGATGTTATATTGACAATAATCGGTATGATAGGTGTTGACGGTGCTTTGTATAAGAGTATGGAGTTCACAGGTGACGGAGTTAAGAGCTTGACTATGGACGACCGCCTTTGTATCTGTAATATGGCAATAGAGGCAGGTGCCAAAAACGGAATATTCCCTGTTGATGATGTGACGATAGAATATATGAAGGACAGATGTGAACGCACACCTGTAGCCTATGAGGCAGACAGCGATGCGGAATACGAAAGGACAATCGACATAGATTTGTCTGAGATTAATCCAACAGTCAGCTGTCCGCATTTGCCCGAAAATACAAAGCCTGCGGATACATTATCTGACATAAAGATTGACCAGGTTGTAATAGGCAGTTGCACAAACGGCAGAATGGAGGATATGGAGGCAGCATATAAAATACTCAAAGGCAATAAGATTGCTGACGGAGTTCGCTGTATTATAATTCCTGCCACAATGCAGATAATGCGTGAATGTGTAGAACGCGGATATGTGACAGCGTTTATGGACGCAGGAGCGGTTGTATCCACTCCTACCTGCGGTCCTTGCCTTGGCGGATATATGGGTATATTGGCGGCAGGCGAGAGATGTATTGCTACCACAAACCGCAACTTTGTAGGCAGAATGGGTCACGTTGACAGTGAGGTGTATCTTGCATCGCCGTACACGGCTGCGGCGAGTGCCTTGACGGGATATATTACAGAATATAAGGAGGTGTAGGCTGATGAATACTCAAGGAAAGGTTTTTAAATATCCGGACAATGTTGATACAGATGTAATTATTCCGGCGAGATATCTTAATACTCCCAATGCGGAAGAGCTTGCACTTCATTGTATGGAGGATATAGATACTGAATTTGTAAAGAAGGTAAACAAGGGTGACATTATGGTTGCCGGCTGGAACTTCGGCTGCGGTTCTTCAAGAGAACACGCACCGCTTGTTATCAAAACTTGTGGGACAGGCTGTGTTATCGCAAAGAGCTTTGCGAGAATTTTCTATCGCAATGCCATAAATATCGGTCTGCCTATTCTTGAATGTGAGCAGGCGGCAGAGGAAATTTCTGCTGATGATGAGGTAAAAGTCGATTTTGATACAGGCAAGATTACGAATATAACAACAGGTAAGGAATATCAGGCTCAGCCCTTCCCTCCCTTTATACAAAACATAATCAAGTGCGGCGGCTTGCTTGCCTCATTGAAGGAGGAAACTGCAAATGAATAAGAATATTGCTGTAATAAAAGGCGATGGTATCGGCCCTGAAATTGTTGAACAGGCACTTTTGGTTCTTGATAAAATTGCCGAATTATACGGACATACATTTAATTATACAGACGTTGATATGGGCGGCTGTGCAATAGATAAGTGGGGGGACCCGCTCCCTGCGGCGGAGCTTGAAAAGTGTATAAACTCCGACAGCGTTCTGCTGGGTGCCGTAGGCGGTGACAAGTGGAATAATGTTCCCGGGGAAATGCGTCCCGAAAAGGGACTCCTTCGCCTGAGAGCAGGTATGGGCGTATACAGCAACAACAGACCTGCTAAGATATGGGGACAGCTTGCATCTGCATCACCGCTCAAAAAGTCAATCGTTGACAAGGGCATAGATTTTATAATCGTGCGTGAGCTTATCGGAGGCATATACTTTGGTGAGCATAGAACAGACAGCGTTGACGGCGAGAACGTAGCAACAGACATATTAAAGTACAGTGAAAAGGAAATAGAACG
>CADAVS010000093.1 GCA_902791425.1 uncultured Ruminococcus sp. | reverse complement strand
AGTCATCTGCCGACATTACGCCTAAAACCTTTCCCGTTTCCGGATTATACAGCGATTTGGGTATAAAATTCATCAATGGATGGTCAGATTTCTTTTGGGGTAGCTTCTGCTCTGCCGCATTTGTTTCTTTTTTGGCATCTGCTTTTTCTTTTACGGGATTATTATGTGCATTTTTCGACTGATTTGATTTTCTGTTCCCCGAAGGGTTGCGGTTTGGCTCAGCCGCAGGCGGCGGCTTGTTTACATTGGGTGCCGCATTTCTTCTTGGCTCATACCGCCTATACATATAAACACCTCCGCATTACATATTTCTGAACGCTTCAATGGCTTTGCCTATACTTAGAAATTTAATTGCATTGTTTATCTTATCCCTTTTTTCGGGCTTCAAAAGAGGACCGAGGGACTTTAAAAAGTTTGTTTGCCGTGTTGTCTCTCCGTTGTTCATAGCGGACATAATATGCTGAATTTTCATCATCATTTCTATGTTATCAGGGTCAATATTCATTCCAAAATTGTTGTCAGACCGTTTTTTCTCCTCTCTTTTTTCATCATTTTGTCCGCCTCCGAGCATTGAAATTATGTCATTGATTTGCTGTTTCCCCTCATCGCTGCTGAACATCTCCTGCAGCTTTTCTGCCGCAGCCGAAAGATTTATTTCATCTGCCATCACTGCTCACTTCCGTTCAAATCTATTTTTTAAATATACTGTTTATTTTGTTCATCAGCTCAGGATTGTTCGCCATTTGCTTTGCAAGTGCGGGATTGCTTTTAAGCTCCTTTTGCAAATCAACCGTGCTTAAGTTATTCAATTTTTTATTCAATTCACCCTTATCGGTTGATTTAATCGCCTTTTCCACCTGTGCTATCTGCTCCGGGCTTAATATGCTGTTCATTTTATTAAGTGCATTCGACAACATCTGTGGGTTCATATTCTTAATCATATCTTCTATATTCATAATAATCTCCATTCCGCCGTATTTACGGCTAATTTAAAATTTTCTATTTACATATTCACATAAATGTATTATTATAAATCTATAACGCTTTATAATAATTTATGCAGGTTTAATACATTTAGTGACAAAATTTAAAATAAATTCAGGAGCAACTATATGAAAGCACTTATTTTCAGTGACAGCCACGGTCTGTCCTCGCATATTTGTTGGGCTATAGAAGACAATCCGGATACAGATTTAATTATTTTTGCAGGTGACGTACATCGTGACATTGAGGAGGTTATGTATGTCTATCCAAGAATTCCTTGTGCCTACGTCATCGGCAATAACGACTATTTTATACACGACATTCCATACGAAAGATTTTTTGAATTTGGCGGAAAAAAGATTTTTCTAACTCACGGACACAAATACGGTGTTAAGATGTCGCTTGTTCGCCTTGTATCTGAGGCAAAAAAACGCGGTGCCGATATCTGTATATTCGGACATACGCACAACAGATATCTGGATATGGGCGACATATGTGTTGTAAACCCCGGCTCCGCCCGCACAAGCTATGCTGTATTGACAATAAATAATGACACCATAAATATCGAACATAAGGATATATAAAAAAGACCTCGGATTGAGGTCTTATTTTATTGCATTATATATTTTATCCATACAGATTTTAAACTGCTCTGCTTCAGTATCTGACAGTGATGATGATATCATATTATGGGTTTCGCAAATTTTCTCTAAGACTGTCTTTGCAAGCTTTGTTCCCCCGTCTGTCAGCATAACGCACTTTACACGCTTGTCGTTTATCAGATATTCGGTACATAAATATCCCTTCTTTTCCATTCTTGAGATAATTCCCTGCATTGTCGCCTGAGTAACATTAAAGCGTTTTTCAAGGTCCTTCATCAGCACCTTTGCGTCATCGCAATTATATAGCTCAATAAGTATACGCATTTGCGAAGCCGTAATGTTCAAAGCCTTTAACTCGCAGTTCATACGCTTTTCTATCTTCTCACTTATCATTTTTATATATTGTGTTAAATTATCCAAGCACTACACCGCCTATAGCATAAGTAATATTTTATTTATATAAAATATTACTTTCTTCTTTTTCTTTTACGTTCTCTGTAACCGTAGCTTCTTCAAGTGAACGTCTTGCGTTTGCAAGCATCAGCTTAAGTCTGTTTTCTTGATTTACTCTGCTTGCCCCTGCATCATAATCCACCGCAACTATGTTCACATCAGGTCTGATTTCCTTTATAGGCTTCATCATTCCCTTACCGCATATGTGGTTTGGCAAGCAGCCAAAGGGCTGTGTGCAGACTATGTTCTTGCAGCCTGTCTCGGACAGTTCAAACATCTCTGCCGTAAGCAGCCAACCCTCGCCCATTTTGACCGCGACATTTATTACGTCATCGGCTATATGTACGATTTCCTCAAACGGTGTCCAGCCTTTAAAATCACTGTGCTTTTGTATTAATTCGCTTATTTCGTTTTTCTTTTTACTCACATAATTATAAGCGATTTTATACAACGCATAAACCTTTTTGCCTCTGCCGTACAGCTTATAGTCTATTATTTGGTTGTATATGGAGAACAGACAAAAGTCTATCAATCCCGGGACAACAACCTCTGCCCCCTCTTGAACCAGAAAGTTCTCCAATCCGTTGTTGCCAAGGGGAGAATACTTAACAAATATCTCACCCACTACGCCGACCTTTACCTTTGGCGTTTTTCTCATTTTAATTAAATCAAATTCCCTTATGATTTCCACATAGTTTTTCTTTATACCTTTATATCTGACCTTGGTGGAGTTGCCAAGCTCCTTGCCCAATCTTGATGTCCACTTTTCAGAAAGTCTTTCTGCATCGCCCCTGTTTATCTCATAGGGCTTTACCTGATTGACAAGGCTCATCAGCAAATCACCATAGTATACTGCATACATCATACTGCGGAGCATTCCAACAGACAGCTTAAAGCCCGGATGATGTTCTATGCCTGCAAGGCTGAACGATATAACGGGAACATACTCCATTCCTGCCTTCTTCAACGCCTTTCTGATAAGGGATATATAGTTGGAGGCACGACAGCCGCCGCCTGTCTGAAACATTATCAGTGCAGTCTTATGTGTGTCATACTTTCCCGACAGCAACGCCTGCATAAACTGCCCTATAACCAATATCGCGGGATAGCAGGTATCGTTATGTGTATATTTAAGTCCTGTTTCGGCTATCTCAGGACCCGAGGTTTCCAACAATTCCATATTAAAACCGTGGGTTTTAAATATGCTAATCATCAACTTAAAGTGAGTCGGAAGCATATTGGGAACAAGTATGGTATAATCCTTTTTCATTTCCTCTGTAAATGGAACAAAATTTTTATCCTGCATTTTCTTCACCATCCTCAAGAGCACCTATTAAGCTGCGAAGTCTTATTTTAACCGCACCGAGATTTGTAATCTCGTCTATCTTTATTTGAGTATAATGCTTGTTGCCGTCCTCTAATATCGACCTTACCTCATCAGTTGTAATGGCGTCAACGCCACAGCCGAAGGACACAAGCTGAACAAGCTCTGTATCCCTATGCTCTACCGCATATCTTGCACTTCTGTACAATCTTGAATGGAATGTCCACTGGTCAAGAACTTTTACATACTGAACGGGTGCAAGATGGCAAATGCTGTCCTCGCTTACAACAACAAAGCCGAGAGATACTGCAAGTTTGTCTATACCGTGCCCAATCTCAGGGTCAATGTGATAAGGACGACCCGCTAAAATCATTATTCGCTTATTATGCTCTCTTGCATATTTCAACGCCCTCTCTCCCTCTTGACGAACCTTTGCCTTATATTCATCATATGCCATATATGCCTTTTTAACGGCATTGCTAAGCTCCGATTTTGTAATAGATTTATCAAACAATTTAATACTTTTCCAAAGCGTATTCGTAAGAGTCTTTGGACTATCTACGTTCAGATACGGATACAGGAACGAAACATCTTTGAGCTGTTCCATATTCCCGCTGAGGAGTTCCGCATAATATGCGACAACAGGACAATTATAGTGGTTATCCCCTGCCTTTTCGTCAATGTTATAGGTAAGGCTTGGATAAAAGATTTTATCTACGCCATTTTCTATAAGCTCAAGCATATGTCCGTGCATTATTTTTGCGGGATAACAAGCCGTATCGGAGGGAATTGTAAACTGACCTTTCTCGTATGTTGCACGATTTGATTGTGCCGAAAAATGCACTTCAAAACCTAACTCGCAGAACAGCTTGTACCACAGCGGTGCAAATTCGTACATTGACAACGCCATAGGCAGACCGATTTTGCCTCTTTTGCCCGATAGTGGCTTAAGGCTATCTAAATATTCTCTCTTCCACGCATAAAGGTTAGGCAACTTTTCCGTATTCTTTATTCCCAATCCCTTTTCGCATTGGTTTCCCGAAATAAATTTTTCGCCGTCTGCAAACTTGTTTATTGTCAGGTGGCAATGATTTGCACAGCCATTGCAAACAGCACTGTCAGATTTATGTGAAAAGCCTTTAACGCCTTCGGCATCAAGGATACTGCTCTCACTAAATCTCATACTGTGAAGTGCCGCTCCGTATGCACCCATTAGACCTGCAATTTCAGGGCGTATAACCTCTGTGCCGATTTCCATTTCAAAGGCTCTCAGCACCGCATCATTATAGAATGTCCCTCCCTGAACAACTATCTTCTCGCCCAATTCTTTTGGCGAGGTGGCACGGATAACCTTGTATATTGCATTTTTCACGACGCTGACCGACAGTCCTGCCGATATGTCCTCAACCGACGCACCATCCTTTTGGGATTGCTTAACTGACGAATTCATAAACACTGTGCATCTCGAGCCTAAATTAACAGGTGCTTTCGCATTAAGTCCAAGGGTCGCAAAATCTGCAACATTATATCCCATTGCCTTTGCAAATGTTTCGATAAATGAGCCGCACCCGGACGAACAAGCCTCGTTCAGCATTATGCTGTCAATACTTTTGTTTCTTATTCTGAAGCACTTGATATCCTGACCGCCTATATCCAATATAAAATCAACATCAGGCTGAAAAAACTTTGCCGCAGTATAATGTGCTATTGTTTCGACAATTCCCTCGTCAATATGGAATGCGTGCTTTATCAGTTCTTCGCCATAGCCTGTGACGGAACTTCCGCATATTTTAATCCTGTCTCCGCAAATTTTGTAGATTTCACTGAGCTGTTGTCTTATTATTTCAACGGGGTTACCTAAGTTTGAGCTGTAATATGTATAGAGAATAGATTTGTCCTCTGCTGTTAATACAACCTTGGTTGTTGTACTTCCGCAATCTATACCAAGCCAAGCCTTGCCGTTGTATTTTTGAATATCTATTGTTTTAACAGTAGCCTTTGAATGTCTGTCTTTAAACTCTTTATATTCCGCATCATCAGCAAAAAAAGGAGCAAGTCTGTCAGTTAAGTTATCCTCCTGCTTCTCACTGTTCTTTAGCATATCAATTATCTCGTTAATCTTTTTAGGTGCAAGCTTTTGGGCGTGCATAGCGGCACCCATAGCTACCGCATAAAGAGCATATTCGGGGAAAATTGCTGTATCTTTTGTCAGATTCAGGGTTTCGTAAAATCTCTTTTTCAAGCCGTCACAGTAATATAGAGGACCGCCTAAGAACATAACCTTGCCCTCGACCTTCCTGCCTTGTATAAGTCCCGTTATGGTTTGATTTACAACTGCTTGAAAAATACTTGCGGCAATGTCCGACTTGTTTGCCCCCTGATTTAAGAGGGGCTGAATATCGGTCTTTGCAAAAACACCGCATCTTGACGCTATGGGATACAGTCTTTTTGCCTCGAGGCTCGCCTTATCCATCTCGTCAACTGTCATATCCAGCAGAACTGCCATTTGGTCAATAAAAGCACCCGTACCGCCGGCACAGGTTCCGTTCATTCTCTCGTCAACTCCGCCGTCATAGAATATGACCTTTGCGTCCTCGCCGCCAAGCTCAATAACAACATTGGTATCAGGAGCCAGCTTATACACAACCTCTCCCGTTGCGTATACCTCCTGTATAAACTCTATGCCCGTTGCCTCGGCAACGCCCATTCCCGCAGAGCCTGATATTGAAACAGATACATTGTCTATATCAATATCCTTCTGCATATCCATAAGCATTTCTACCGTTGTCTGTCTTACCCGCGACAGATGCCTTTTATATTTATTGTATATAACCTTTTCTCCGTCAAATACAACTAACTTTGTTGTAGTTGAACCTATATCTATGCCTAATGTTATCCCCATTAAGACACCTCCAGCCACAGTGTACACTTAGTCCTTTTATGTCAAATTATATCATATCAACAGCGTGCTGTCAATTAAATGTAAAAAAATTAATAGCTTGTTTACAAATTTCTTTGCTAATAAATATATTAGAAAATCTATAAAAATATTAACTGTATTGACATAGTCCAATCTTAAGTTTATAATTTGATAAAAAAGACTTCTTTGGAGGAAATATGACAAATCAATTTTCACGAACAGAATTGCTCTTTGGCAGGGAGG
>CADAVS010000092.1 GCA_902791425.1 uncultured Ruminococcus sp. | reverse complement strand
AAGAGCGTCAAGGGTTTCCTTAAGCTCCGTTTCCTTAGCTACAACAGCAATACCGCCAACATCTAAGATATCGCGAATGGTTTGCTGCTGGGGAAGAATAAGACGCCCTTTTGGAGCCGCACTGTCTATAGGTACCACAAGAACAACAATGTCGTTTGGAGATATCAAATCACCCACAATATGCTTGTCGGTGGTGACGTTTAAAATACTGCCTATTTTATTTTTCAGCTCCTCAATGCCGTCGCCTGTGTTTGCACTGACAAGAATTTCGTTATCAGACAGCTTGATATCTGAATGGGAAATATCACTCTTGTTAAAAGCTACAATGTACGGAATTGACTTCTTTTTAAATATTTCAATAAGCTCGTTATCATAATCTTTAAGACCGACAGTTACATCTACAATCAAGACAGCAATATCGGTTTTGTTCAGTATTTGCTTTGTGCGTTTAACTCTCAGCTCACCAAGATTACCTTCGTCATCATATCCCGGGGTGTCAGTTATTACAACGGGACCCAGAGGAAGAAGCTCCATTGACTTTATAACAGGGTCGGTCGTTGTGCCTTTGACATCAGATACGACAGCTACTGTTTGGTTTGTTATTTTGTTTACTATACTTGATTTGCCTGCGTTTCTGCAACCGAAAAAACCAATATGAATTCTGTTTGCTGACGGAGTTTCGTTAAGTCCCATTTTAAATTCCCCCTTGTATTTGTTATTTATTTTTATTAAAATCTGAAATCTCGTATACCATTCTCTATGTTAATAAGATTTTCTTCGCAGATTTTTCTGACCTTATCTTTTGGAACGTTATTAAGTTCCGCCTTAATAAGCTCTTCGCCGATTTTCTTTGTGTCCTCACTTGCATAGTCCATAAGAAATTCTTTAAGAGTCATAAGAGCGTTGGGATGACAGCAGTTTTGAATTTGTCCGTTTTTACAAAGACTCATAAATCTGTCACCTGTTCTGCCCTCGCGGTAGCAGGCGGTGCAGAATGACGGAATATAACCCATTTCCATAAGCCAACGTACAACCTCGTCAAGAGTTCTGTTGTCGCTTACATCAAATTGTTCTGTGTCGTGAGGACGTTCCTCCTCGGTATAACCGCCCACAGAGGTTCTTGATGCACCGCTGATTTGCGAAACACCAAGGCGAATAACCTTTTCACGTACAGCCTGACTTTCTCTTGTAGATATAATCATTCCTGTGTACGGAACGGAAATTCTGATAAGAGCACATAATTTCGCAAATATATCATCAGAGATACCATTGTCAAATTGTGTCGGGTCAATATCATCAGCCCTTTTAATTCTCGGAACGCTGATAGTATGCGGTCCGACTCCGTGAACAGCCTCAAGGTGTTCTGCGTGCATCAAAAGGCCTGCAAATTCGTATTTATATAACTCTAAGCCGAACAATACACCAAGACCAACATCATCAATGCCGCCATCCATAGCTCTGTCCATAGCCTCTGTATGATAGTCGTAATTATGCTTAGGTCCCGTTGGATGCAATTTTTCATAGCTCTCTTTGTGGTATGTTTCCTGGAAAAGAATATATGTACCGATACCTGCATCTTTTAGCTTTCGATAATTTTCGACTGTTGTTGCGGCAATGTTGACATTTACTCTGCGGATTGCTCCGTTTTTATGTTTAATTGAATAGATAGTGTCAATACATTCCAAGATATACTCTATGGGATTGTTTACGGGGTCCTCGCCTGCTTCTATCGCCAAACGCTTGTGTCCCATATCCTGAAGAGCGATAACTTCGTTGCGTACTTCTTCCTGTGTGAGCTTCTTCCTCGCTATGTGCTTGTTTTTTGCGTGGTACGGACAGTATACACAGCCGTTTACACAATAGTTTGAAAGATATAAGGGGGCGAACATAACAATTCTGTTGCCATAAAAATCTTTCTTTATCTGCTCGGCAAGAGCATACATTTCGTTAATCTTTTCTTCGTTTTCGCAGGCTAAAAGTACAGAGGCTTCTCTGTGTGAAAGTCCTTTTCTCTGTTTTGCCTTTTCGATTATGCTGTCCACAAGCTCAAGATTATCCTTGTTCTTTTCCGCATATTCTAAGGTTTCAAGAATTTCCTCGTGATTGATAAATTCTTCAGCCTTGAGTGACTTTGGATTATACATTTATAATACTCCTTCTTTCTTTAAAGTGATGAATAAGCAGTTTTAACGCTTACACCGTCAAATTTACCGATTTTACCTGAAATTGCACTGATAGTGCTCTGCGGAGCATCTACTACGATGCTGATAACGCTTACGTTACGTTCGCGATATGGAATACCCATTCTTCCGACAATGTATTGGCTGTATTCGTGCAGTGTTTCGTTCAGCTTTTCTGCTGAGTCGGGGTTTTCGACTATAATGCTAATAACGGCTAATCTTGTTTCCATAAGCATCTCCAATCTGATTTTATTAAACAAAAATCCGTGCCATAAGACACGGATAATGTATATAATAATTATATGCTTTAATATTCCGTATCTTCGGCGTCAATTTAAAATTTTTGCGTCAGAATACATTTGTTAAATAGATTATATCAAAGTGAAATAATTTTGTCAATATATTAATTAGTTTTGACCTTTTGTATCAATTTCGTTTTTGATAGAAGCAATAAAGTCATCAAGTGTGCTTGCACCCAAGTCGCCGTTATCACGGCTGCGGACAGAGATGTTGCCGTTGGAGCTTTCGTTTTCGCCCAATATAAGCATATAAGGTACTTTTTTAAGCTGAGCCTCTCTGATTTTATAACCAATCTTCTCATCACGGCTGTCAATGTTAACTCTGATGCCTGCGGCTTTAAGCTTGTCATATACTGATTTTGAATAATCAAAGGATTTTTCCGATACAGGAAGAACACTTACCTGAACAGGTGAGAGCCAAGTCGGGAACTTACCTGCAAAATGTTCTGTTATTATACCGATAAATCTCTCGATTGAACCGAATACAACACGATGTATCATAATCGGCTGATGCTTTTCGCCGTCCTCACCTGTGTATTCAAGGTTAAATCGCATAGGCAGCTGGAAGTCAAGCTGTATTGTACCGCACTGCCAGGTTCTGCCGAGAGAGTCTTCTAAGTGGAAGTCAATCTTAGGTCCGTAGAACGCACCATCGCCTTCGTTTACGATATAATTAAGACCTAAATCGTCAAGAGCTGACTTAAGACCTTGAGTTGCGATTTCCCAATCCTCGTCACTGCCCATACTGTCCTCAGGACGTGTGGACAATTCAACGTGATACTTAAAGCCGAAAAGACTGTAAACCTCATCAATAATGCTAATAACGCCTTTAATCTCAGAGGGAATTTGCTCAGGAGTCATAAATATATGAGCATCGTCCTGGGTGAAGCAGCGTACACGCATAAGGCCGTGTAGCTGACCTGATTTTTCGTGTCTGTGAACAAGACCTAATTCACCTACACGCATTGGTAAATCACGATATGAATGTGGCTCATTTTTATATACAAGCAAGCCGCCGGGACAGTTCATAGGCTTTACAGCAAAATCTGTTTCGTCAATAACTGTTGTATACATATTTTCCTTGTAGTGGTCCCAATGGCCTGATGTTTCCCAAAGCTCACGATTGAGCATCATAGGAGTTGAAATCTCAACATAGCCTTCTCGTGTGTGGAGTTGACGCCAATAATCTATAAGGGTATTCTTTAAAATCATACCGTTTGGAAGGAAGAAGGGGAAACCCGGTCCTTCATTCATAATGGTGAACAATCCCAATTCCTTGCCTAATTTTCTGTGGTCTCTCTTTTTAGCCTCTTCCAAAACTGTGAGATAATCGCTGAGCTCGTCCTTGCTGAAAAATGCTGTTCCGTATATACGTGTGAGCATTTTGTTTTTCTCGTTTCCTCTCCAATATGCACCTGCGATAGAGGTCAGCTTAAATGCCTTTATGCCCTTTGTATAGAGAATGTGCGGTCCTGCACATAAGTCAACAAATTCACCCTGTTCGTAAAAGCTGATTTGTGCATCTTCAGGCAAATCTTCGATTAACTCAACCTTGTAAGGCTCGTCCTTACCCTTCATAAATTCGATAGCTTCCGCTCTCGGCTTTGTGTATGTGGTGAGTTTGAGATTTTCCTTAATTATCTTCTTCATTTCGGACTCAATGGCATCAAGGTCTTCAGCCGTAAAACCGCCATCTCTGTCAAAATCGTAGTAAAAACCGCTGTCTATGGATGGACCGATAGCTAACTTAGTTTCAGGATATAAACGCTTAACCGCTTGAGCCAAAACGTGAGAACAGGTATGGCGAAGTGCAGATATATCGTTTTCGATTTCTTGAATATTCCCATTACTTAATAGAATTTTCATTGTACATCATCCTTTCTTTATATAGTAGAGCTGAAGGAAGTTCAACCCTTTATTCATAATCAGTTTATAGGTTTTTGAGCCTCGTCAAATAAGTCATAAACTTCTTTGCTCGGCTTCTTTGAAAGCAGTGAAACAACAACTGCCGCAATCAAGCCACAGATAAAGCCGGGGATAATTTCATATATTCCTGTGCTTTCTGATAAAAATGCAAACCAAAATGCATCCACAATAAAGCCTGTGCACATACCTGCAACAGCACCTGAGTATGTAAAACGCTTCCAATATAACGCAAGAATTATAACAGGACCGAATGCAGAGCCAAAGCCTGCCCAGGCACATTCAACCAAAGCCATAATGCCCTTGCATTTAGGACTGTTAGCAATAATAAACGCAACGATTGCAATAATAATAACAACAACTCTGCCTGCCCAAAGCATTTCTTTGTTAGAGGCGTTTTTTCTGATAACAGGCTTATACACATCAGATGCAAAAGCAGATGATGAAGCGAGGAGCTGTGAGTCTGCCGTACTCATTGATGCTGCCAAAATAGCAGAAAGCAATATACCAACGAGAATAGGAGCAAATTTGAATACCTGTCTTACAATGTTGATAAATACAAGAGATTGCTTGTTGTCTGCAATCAAGGTATCACCCAGGAAATGTCTGCCGACAATTGCGACAACAGATGCAAGAGCGAGTATTATAGCTGTCCAACAACAGCCGATAATCTGAGATTTTTTCATCTCACGTTCTGACTTGATAGAGATATATCTAACAAGTATATGAGGCATACCCATATAACCAAGTCCCCAACCTAAACCTGTCAATATACTTGCGATACTTGCCCAATCGAATTTACCGCTTGATAAAAGGTTGTAATAATTCTCACCAAGCTCGATTGAAGGAGCTGCAAAAGACGGAGCCTTCATCATAAATACAGCTACAATAGGAGCAACCATCAAAGCGGCAAGCATCATCAAGCCCTGGAAGAAGTCTGTCCAACAAACAGCACTAAAACCGCCTAAGAATGTATACAGAACAATAACAATAGTAGATATAATCATCGCTGTGCTTGGATTTATTCCCAGAACTGAGTTAAACAGAGTTCCGCAAGCAGATATGCTTGAAGCTGAATATACGCAATATACTATTACAAATATAACAGCTGATATAATTTGTAATGCTTTATTTGACGACAGAAATCTGTTTGTCAAAAACTGCGGAATTGTAATAGAGTCATTTGCACAGATAGAGTATCTGCGGAGCTTGGGTGCAATAAACGCCCAGGCACAAATAGTTCCTAAAAGCAGACCAACCGATATCCAAACCTGACCCAATCCGGCTAAGTATATAGAACCCGGTAAACCCATAAGAACCCACGCACTCATATCAGAAGCGCCGGCTGATAGGGCTGCAACCCAACCATTCATATTTCTGCCGCCGAGAAAATACTCCTTTTCACCTGCCTGATTTTTTGATTTAAAAAAGAAGTAGACACCTACACCTACTACCAACACAAGATATAATATCATTGCAAACATTTCCCAAAAACTTGAAGTCATTATTATTAACTCTCCTCCCTAATTTTGCTCATAAAAATACAATAAAATATATTATATATGATTTTTCAAAAAAAGTCAACGTACATTATATGTAATTTGGCGGATAATTTAAAAAATTTTTCGTATAAAATATCTTGATTAAATATCTTGATTAAATTATAAGCGTGTGATATACTTATTTAGAATTTAAAAGAAAATACCAAGACAAATACCAAGGAGGATTATATTATGCATATAGAAACAAAATGTATACAATCGGGTTACAAGCCCGAAAACGGAGAGCCGAGAGTTCTGCCGATATATCAGAGTACAACCTGGAAGTACGGCTCAACAGAGCAAATGGGTAAGCTTTTTGACTTGGAGGAGGAAGGCTATTTCTACACAAGACTTGCCAATCCGACAAATGATGCTGTTGCGGCTAAAATTGCTGATTTAGAGGGCGGTGTGGGTGCTATGCTTACATCCTCGGGACAGGCGGCTTGCTTCTATGCCATATTTAATATTTGCAATGCGGGGGATCACTTTGTATGTTCTACAAGTGTATACGGAGGAACGTATAACCTTTTCGGCGTTACTATGAAGAAGCTTGGAATTGATGTGACATTTGTTGACCCTGACAGCGATGAAGAAACCATA
>CADAVS010000091.1 GCA_902791425.1 uncultured Ruminococcus sp. | reverse complement strand
GCGGAATTAATTGCCCGTGCGAAATTTTCCTCGGCACTTGCCTCGGAAACGCACATGGGCGTAATAATCTCTTATCATTCCTTGCCCTGCGGATAAGAGAAAGTCATTTATTATTTATGCCGATGCAGGGCGGCGGAATGGAGATTATTATGATGGAACGTGAAAAATTCGGCTCTCGTCTGGGGTTTATACTAATCTCGGCAGGCTGTGCAATAGGTCTTGGAAACGTATATCGTTTTCCGATTACGGCAGGGAGCTACGGCGGTGCTTTTTTTGTACTCATCTATATGTTGTTTTTGGTTTTGTTGGGAATTCCGTCAATGACGGCGGAGCTTGCGGTAGGACGTGCGAGCAAAACGAGTATTGCCAAATCCTTTGAACTTCTTGAAAAACCGGGACAGAAGTGGCACCTTATGAAATATGTCGGCATTGCGGGCAACTATCTGTTAATGATGTTTTATACCACAATTTCGGGCTGGATGCTGATTTATTTTGTTAAGTATCTCAGCGGTTCTATTATGCCTGTTCAAGGTGGTGAGGCATTGGGAAACCTCTTTGCGTCAATCGTCACAGATGCAAGACTTTGCACAATCTATACCTTTGCCGTTATTCTGATATGCTTTGGTGTTTGCTCCCTGGGACTTCAAAAGGGAGTGGAAAAAATTACAAAGGTTATGATGCTTGCACTTTTAGCCTTGATTATCGGTCTTGCGGTTTATTCCTGCACTTTGCCGAATGCCGCAGAAGGTCTTAAATTCTATTTGATTCCATCGCTCACACATTTGAAACAGGCAGGCGTGTGGACTGTTATTTCTTCGGCTATGGGTCAGGCTTTCTTTACACTGTCTGTCGGCATTGGCTCCATTGCCATCTTTGGCAGTTATATCGGCAAAGAACGCAGACTTATGGGTGAAACAATCACTATTGTCAGCCTTGATACCTTTGTCGCAATTATGTCGGGACTTATTATCTTTCCTGCTTGCTTTACTTATAACAATGGTGTCACTGCTGACGCAAGCTCTGTTGGTGCAAGCTTTTTGTTTACCACCCTTTCGAGTATATTCAATTCAATGCCGGGCGGAAGAATTATAGGAACTCTGTTCTTTTTGTTTATGGTATTTGCCGCATTTTCAACTGTAATTGCGGTATTTGAAAATATTATGTCGTTTTGGTTGGAGCTTACCCGTATGAGCCGCCGAAGAATTGCTGTTATAAATATTGTGTTGTTGCTTGTTTTATCTCTTCCCACAATACTCGGCAATAGCATTTGGGCGGCGTTTACGGTCTTTGGCAAAAGTATTATGGATGTCGAGGACTTTATTATTAGCAACAATATGTTGCCTTTAGGTGCTCTTGCCTATGTGCTTTTCTGTTCACACAGCAAATACGGCTGGGGTTGGGATAACTTTATATCAGAGGCTAACACAGGTAAAGGCCTTGCTTTTCCTAAAATATTTAAGTTTTATATGCAATATATTCTGCCCTTAATAATCTTTATTGTATGGCTTCAGGGATACATTGCAAAATAATATAAGAGGGTGACTTATATGACTGACAACACAAACACATCAAACAGAGAATACAGTACGTCAGAGCTTATTAAAAGGATTCTGCCGTACTTTAAACCGTACAAAAAGATATTGGCAGCTGACCTTTTTTGTGCGTCACTTACCACAATATGCGAGATTGTGCTGCCAATGATAATACGCAGGATAACCAACACCGCTATTGAAAATGTAGCTTTGGTGACTGTTAAAATGATTGGTTCCCTTGCCATTTTATACCTTGTATTAAGGATAATCGACTCCTTTGCAAACTTTTATATGGCGTGTCAAGGTCATATTATGGGTGCAAGGATAGAAACAGATATGCGTCGTGATGCATACTCGCACCTGCAAAAGCTATCGGACACCTATTTTAATAACACAAAAGTAGGTCAGATAATGGCACGTATCACAAACGACCTGTTTGACATAACCGAATTTTCCCACCATTGTCCCGAAGAATTTTTTATTGCAGGTCTTAAAATCGTTGCTTCATTTATTATTTTATCGAGAATAAATATTACGCTGACACTTTTGATGTTTGCCTTTGTGCCTGTTATGACATTGGTGTGCAAGATTATTAACAAAAAAATGCGTAGAGCCTTTATTGCACAACGTCAGCAAATCGGAGAGCTGAACGCAAACATAGAGGACAGCCTCCTCGGCCAAAAGGTTGTTAAAGCGTTTACCAACGAGGATATTGAAAATCAACGCTTTGAAAAGGGAAATAAGATATTTTTGAATATTAAAAAATATTCCTATGTACTGATGGCTGCATTCCAGACATCAACAAGAGTATTTGACGGTTTGATGTATCTGACAATCATTCTTGCAGGCGGACTTTTGCTTATAAAGGGCAAGCTTCTTCCCGGTGACTTGGTGGCATATGTTATGTATGTATCAACCCTGATTACCACAATTCGCAAAATAATTGACTTTACCGAGCAATTTCAAAGAGGACTTACGGGAATTGAGCGATTTTTGCAGATAATGGACTCAGATATCGAAATCTTTGACTCTCCGAACGCAAAGGATATTGTAAACCCTAAGGGCGACATTGTATTTAAAGATGTTTCCTTTGAGTACCCCGATGACCACAATCAAGTTTTTAAGGGCTTAAATCTTTCGATTAAGCCGGGCGAGAAGGTTGCCATTGTGGGACCGTCAGGGGGCGGAAAGACTACGCTGTGCAATCTTATTCCACGCTTTTACGATATTACAAGCGGAAGTATAACCCTTGACGGAATTAACATAACCGACATAACCCTAAAGAGCTTGCGTAAAAGCATAGGCGTTGTTCAGCAGGACGTATATCTTTTCTCCGGCACTGTATATGAGAACATTTTATACGGCAACCCCTCTGCCACTAAGGAAGAGGTTGAGAGAGCGGCACGACTTGCAAATGCGGACAAGTTTATCAGAGAACTGAAAGACGGATATGACACATATATCGGCGAGAGAGGAGTTAAGCTGTCGGGCGGTCAGAAACAACGAATAAGCATTGCGAGAGTCTTTCTCAAAAATCCGTCTATTATTATATTAGACGAAGCAACCTCCGCTCTTGACAACGAGAGCGAGTACGAAGTGGCAAAATCCCTCAATGCCCTTGCAGAGGGCAGGACAACCCTGACAATTGCACACAGGCTGTCAAGTATAAAGAACTCTGACAGAATTTTGGTTCTCACAAATGATGGTATTGTCGAGGAGGGCAACCACGACTCACTTATGGCACAAAACGGAATTTACTGCCAATTCTACAAAATGGCAAATGAGTTTAAGTAATATTATTACCGCTTTATCGCAATGCTTGACTAAATTCTAAAAAATGGTTATAATATCCATTAGGGCGAGAGGTGATTTGTTATGACCTTTTATAGCTTTTTATCAACAATACTAAGCTATGTTTTTACACTTATCATATATCTGTTTATCTTTTCGGTAATACGCTTGATTTATCTTGACGTCAAGAAAATGAGCAGGTTTGAAAACAACAATGTTTCAGACGTCGCCTGTGCGAGCCTGAAACCAATCAAATCAAAGGTGCAAACAGAATATGAACTTAAAAATCGTTATATGATATATGATGATGCTGTTATAGGCAGAAGCCGTAACTGCGATATTGTTATTCCCGAAGATTTTATATCCTCAAATCACGTTCATATTTGGTACGAGGACGGCGAATGGTATCTTGAAGATTTGGGCAGCCGAAACGGAACAACAGTCAACGAACAGCGTATACTTCATCCTGTGATTTTGGACCCTGAGGATGTTATTTCTCTGGGCGGTCTGAACTTTGTTTTTGAGCTGTAACGTAAAATAGGATAAAATCGGATAAATCGGAAAGGAATTGAGCTTTATGTCAAGATTTGAAGGAGTTAGTTACAAGCGGCCCGCTCTGTTGCTTATCTTGATGAATATTTTTGGATTTGGTCTTTTATTTGTCGCAAATGATTATAACAAAAATATCCTGTATATAGGTCTTGGTATTCTCGGTTTTTTTATACTGACATATACTATAATCATTTTGTGCCGTATGGGAGATAAATTCATTGTACCTATGGCTTGTATGCTTATAACTATGGGTATTATTTTGCTGTGCAGAATTAACATTGACTACGGCATAAAGCAGATTATGTGGGTGGCACTCGGTTGTGTGACCTTCTTTTTGGCGTATGCGATTTATTATAATTTCAGACATTGGCACAGGCTGTGGCTGCTCTATGCAATCGGAGCAACTGTTTTGTTTCTCGCCACATTGATTTTCGGCAAAACCGTAAACGGTTCAAAGAATTGGATTCAATTCGGTTCCTCTTTTGCCTTTCAGCCGTCAGAGCTTACCAAAATGCTTTATATTATGTTTCTTGCTTGCTACTTTTCAAAATCCTGGACTGCACCTGTTGGCAAGATGCCTCCTAAGTATATATCGTTGGGCATAACATATCTATTTATAGGCTTTTTAGTTTTGCAACGAGATTGGGGAACTATCCTTGTTTTGTATTCAATATACATTTTTATGCTCTACGTCTATGAGGAAGGCTATAAATTTCTTATTGCCAACATTGGTGCCGCATCAATCGTAGCAATTTTAGGCTACAAATTTCTGTATCACATACAGGTTCGTGTCAGTACCTGGCTTGACCCTTGGTCTGACATATCAAATACGGGCTATCAGATAACTCAGTCATTGTTTGCAATCGCTTCAGGCGGCTACTTTGGGCGAGGAATAGGAAACGGCTCGCCAAACTATATCCCCGAGGTCCATTCCGACTTTATCTTTGCGGCGGTTTGTGAAGAAATGGGCGTTTTTGGCGGTGCCGCAATTATTATACTTTTCTTCCTTATTGCTTACAGATGTTTTAAAATTTCTATAAAAACCACCAACGCATATGATAAGGCAGTATGCTTCGGCTTGACAATTATGTTTGCAATGCAGACATTTATAATTGTCGGCGGTGTAACAAAAATGATTCCGCTCACAGGTATAACATTGCCTTTTGTCAGCTACGGCGGAACGTCAATTGTTGTCAGCTTTGCCTCTCTGGGCGTAATTCAAGCCATATCCGCCAAGGCGGAAAGAGGCAAAAACGAGAAAGCAGGTGACCGAGATGAACGTTAACAAAAAAATCATTCGTGTCCTTGTGGTTGTTGCATTGATGTTTTTATCGCTTGTAACATACCTGCTGTACTTTAATATGTTCAGTGCCGAAAAGGTTGCAAGCAACCCATACAATAAACGTCAATGGGAGGACGAAAGATATGTCGTTCGCGGCAGTATCTATGACTGCAACGGCGAAGTTTTGGCGAAAACGGAAGTCAACGGCGATGAAAGAACAAGAGTATATCCGTACGGGCATCTATACAGTCACGTTATCGGCTACTACTCAAAGGTGTACGGCAAAACCCAGCTTGAAATGAAGTATGACAAAGAGCTTCTCGGACACGGAGATATAAGCATAAACTTTAACGAACTCCGCTCGGGATATGACTTGCATCTTACCATAGATAACGATTTGCAAAGCTATGCATACGACCAACTAAAGGGACGCAACGGTGCTGTTGTGGCGTTGGAGCCGTCAACGGGGAAGATTTTGGCAATGGTAAGCTATCCTGACTTTAATCCGGCTGCCTCAGCCTTGGAGCAGAATTGGAACAGCATAGTTGAGAGAAAGGACTCTCCGCTGCTTGCAAGAGCCACAAACGGACTCTATCCCCCCGGCTCGACTTATAAAATTGCAACTACGGTTGCGGCATACAATGCCGGGTATGCAACACATACCTTTGAAGATAACGGCTCATTTAAACTTGACGATTTTAAAGTGGAAAATTACGGCGGTAAGAGCTATGGTAATATTGATTTGAAAACGGCTTTTGAGGTATCAAGCAACGCTGTATTTTGTTCCCTTGGCTACGAGCTTGGCTCTGAAAACATCTTATCCAATGCCGAAGGCTTTGGAATAAACAAGGATATAAACACCGATATTCCTGTTGCCAAAAGCAAAATCGAGTACAAAAAGATGTCCAATGCTGATGCGGCACTTGTTTCAATCGGTCAGGGGCAGTTGTTAATGACACCTCTGCACGTGGCAATGATGGGTGCCTCTGTCGCTAATAACGGCTCAATGATGAAGCCGTATCTTGTAGACAGCATAACAACATCATCAGGTATGACAATAGGCACAGCAAAGCAGGAATCGCTGTATATGCCAATGTCGTCTATGTGTGCCGGATATTTGAATGAATTAATGACAGGCGTTGTTAAGGAGGGTACAGGCAAAAGTGCCGCAATCTCAGGCATAACAGTTGCAGGCAAGACGGGTACTGCCGAAAACGAAACAGACAAGGACCACGCTTGGTTTGTGGGATATGCCCCTGCGGAAAATCCTCAGATTGCCGTTGCCGTTTTGTTGGAATACGATGGCGGTGCCGGCGGTTCTAATGCCGCTCCTATTGCACGAAATATAATCAGAAGGTATTTGAAATAGAAATCCTTGAAAAATCCTTGAAAAAGGCGTTAATGTAGTGTTAAAATAGATATGTTACATTAAAAAATGACAACAACCAAAAATTGTGGTAAAATAGTTTCGACTAAAAAACAAATCCACAAAAGAAAGG
>CADAVS010000090.1 GCA_902791425.1 uncultured Ruminococcus sp. | reverse complement strand
TCCCATAGAACACTCGTCTGCATAGCCCTTGTCAGAATTACAATTTTCAACAGGGCATTTTCCCACAACCTGTCTGCCGTTCAAGAACTGACCTGCCTTAACGTCATAAAACTGTGAGGTAACAAGCTTTTCAAGCCAGCCGTTCTCATACCATTTTTCCATAAGCTCACGGCTTAATTTTGCGTGTTCCTCTTTTGTATCATCAAGCCCTGACGCACCAAAGAGATTTAAGCTTATTTCATATTTTTCAAGTGTCTTTTTTTGACTTTCGTGATTTTCTCTTACAAAGTCCTCAATCGTTCCCGTATAGCCTTCCTCCTTCAGCTTTCTGTAGCTTTCGGAAATCGGCGAGCCGTAGCAATCTGTTCCCGATACAAA
This sequence comes from uncultured Ruminococcus sp., assembly GCA_902791425.1. Taxonomy (GTDB): domain Bacteria; phylum Bacillota; class Clostridia; order Monoglobales; family Monoglobaceae; genus UMGS1820. Next base: position 6,312 of record CADAVS010000090.1, on the reverse strand, counting down.
TATAACATTTTCCTTGCCTATTCTGTCACGCAAAAATCTTGCCATTGCATCTGCCTGAACAAATACTCCGCCTACGTGACCAAAGTGGAGCTTTTTATTGCCATAGGGCATACCGCCTGTTACAACCGCTCTTTTAGGGAACTTCGGTCTTTCCATATCAAATATGCTTACTCTTTCTTTTCGAAAATCTCTCTTGTCGCTTCCCATAATTCCTGCCTCCAATAAAATTATCTTGCGTTCTCAATTCTGCGACGCATTGCGTCCTCTCCTATTATGTGACAGATTTCCCACAAATCAGGTGAGTTTGTTCTGCCTGTCAAGGCAACACGGATAACATTACTTACATCTGTTATACTTCCCTTATACATATCGGGATTTTTCTTATAATCCTTTGGTTTTACAGCATATCCCATATCATCTGTTATCACTCTTATCTTTTGGAACCACTCAGAATTGTCATCATTATGGTCGTATGATGACAAATATCTGTCCAAAATTTCTGTCCTGTCCTCATCACTTACATTTTCAGGGAAGGGACATTCCATCTTCAAGCTCTCATCATAGTAAATTGAAAGGAACTCGCCTGCCTGCTTCCAATTTGTTAAATCCTTTCTCGGACGAGCCGCATCTCTGCCGACATTTATCGCCTTTATGGTAAGCTCCTTATCTCTTGTGAACAGCTTGTTGAACTCAGGATTATATTCACCCAGCCACTGAGACATCTGCTCGTATATATCCTCGGGAGTCATTTTAAATATAATCTCACGGCTTATATCGTCAAACTTCATCATATCAAACAACGCACCTGAGGTACTCATTTTTTCTAATGTGAACTTAAACTCGTTCATATCCTTGTCAGGGTTTTCTGCACGCCATTCCTCAAAGTTTGAATTTAACACTGTCATCAAGTATTCCCTGACAGCAGACGGCAAATACCCCTCTGCACGATAATAGTCAAGCCCTAATTCAGGGTCTTTTCTCTTTGACAGCTTTCTCTTTGTATCTCCATCCATCTTCATCAGAACAGGCGTGTGGCAATATATAGGACGCTTCCAGCCAAGCGTATCAAATAACTGTACGTGTATGGGGAGTGTAGACAGCCATTCCTCACCTCTTGCGACGTGTGTTGTACGCATAAAGTGGTCGTCAACAACGTGAGCAAAATGATAGGTTGGTATTCCATCTGATTTAAGCAACACAAAATCCTGATAATTCTCCTGTAGCTTTAACATTCCGCGAATGCCGTCAAAAACTTCAACAGTGTTATTTATATCTCCCTTTGAACGGAAACGCAAAACATATTCTTCCCCTGCCTCAATTCTGCTTTTTATCTCTTCAAAAGGCAATTCACGGCATACAGCCCATTCGCCGTAGTACCCAAAGTTCAACTTCTTTGAAATCTGAGCCTCTCTCATTTCTGCAAGCTTTTCTTCACTGCAAAAACACGGATATGCATATCCCATTTCTACAAGCTTCTTTGCAAAACAATGATATATGTCCTTACGAAGTCTTTGACGATAGGGAGCATAAGGGCCGTTTTGTCCATCATTTTCAACAACGCCCTCGTCAAAGTGTATTCCGAAGTAATCCATTGCGGATAAGACCAGCTCAACCGCTCCGCTCACCTCTCTTTTTGCATCTGTGTCCTCTACCCTGAGATAAAACACGCCATTGCTTTGGTGTGCTAATCTCTCGCCAATCATAGCATTATATAAATTACCAAGGTGAACAAACCCTGTCGGACTCGGCCCGATACGAGTAACCATAGCACCCTCAGGGAGATTTCTCTCCGGATACATCTTCTCGTATTCTTCCGCCGTTGTCTTAACATCAGGGAACAAAAGCTCCGCCAACTTTATATTATCCATAAACAAACAACCCTTTCCGTCTGTAATCCTTATATAAATCAGTATCTGTCACTTAATTTATTAAAATGTAAGCTATTGTATCATTTTACACTTTTTAACCATAAAAGTCAAGTAATGACGTTATTAATACAGAAAAATACAACATTGGTGAATTACAGTTGACTTATTTCAGTTTCTGTGATACAATAATTTGCGAATAAATCGCAAATTTATGTTGGGGTGATACAAGTGAAAGTATATTCAACCGCCAAAAGAAAGGGCTTGCTCTCCTTTTTGCAGGAGCATAAAGACGAACTTTTATCCGCTGAGGATATACATATGAGGCTTGGTAATATAAGCATTAGTGCAATATACAGAAATCTATCGGCACTTACAGAGCAAGGCGTTATTAGAAAGTCATTTGCAAAAAACGGCAACACGGCTCTGTATCAATTTTGTGAACAAGAAAAGTGCCATTCGCACTTGCATATAAAGTGCAACGTCTGCGGCAGAATGCAGTGCGTTGACAAAAACAGCTCTGACAGAATAGCAAAGCTGTTGTCAGATGACAGCTTTGTTATAGACGAGCCGGGGACCGTTATATACGGCAAGTGCAAGCAATGTCAAAAAAATTGAAAATCGTTAGGAGCGCGACAATAGATGGCACAATTATCTTGTAGAGATGTTTCCCTTGGATATGAGGGAAAAACAGTAGTTGAAGAATTGAATATTGAAATTCAAAAAGGCGATTACCTGTGTGTAGTAGGCGAAAACGGTGCAGGCAAAAGCACGTTATTAAAGGCGTTGCTTGGCTTAATAGCACCGAATTCAGGGGAGATTGTATTCGGTGACGGATTGAACAGAAACGATATAGGATATCTGCCTCAACAAACCATTGTTCAACGTGACTTTCCCGCCTCGTGCTTTGAAATAGTGGTTTCTGGCTGTCTTAACCATTGCGGATTAAGACCCTTTTATTCCAAACAGGACAAAAAGCGTGCCGCTTTAAATATGGAAAGGCTTGGTATAGAGTCCTTGAAGAAGAGATGCTATCGTGAGCTTTCGGGCGGTCAGCAGCAAAGGGTACTGCTTGCAAGAGCTTTATGTGCAGCCGACAAAATGATTGTTCTTGATGAACCCGTATCAGGACTTGATGCCGTTGCATCAGAGGAGATGTATTCAATAATCAAAAAGTTAAACAATGAAGGCATAACGGTTATTATGGTTTCTCACGACATTTCTGCCGCAACGGAATATGCCAATAAAATTTTGCATTTGGAAAAAAAGCCTCTGTTTTTTGGCTCTAAGGAAGAATATTTAAAGAGAGATATCAGCAAAAAATTTTTAGGGGGTGCTGAGTGTGATTAATGTTATTGAAACCCTTAGAATATATTTTCAGTATCCCTTTGTTAAATACGCGATTATTGTGGGTGTATTGATTTCTTTGTGCTCCTCACTTCTGGGCGTAACACTTGTTTTAAAAAGATTTTCATTTATTGGTGACGGACTGTCACACGTGGCATTCGGTGCAATGGCTATTGCAGGCGTACTAAGACTTGCCAACGAAACATTGCTTGTGTTGCCCATAACCGTAATATGTGCGATAATATTGATAAGCCGAGGCAAAAACGCCAAGATACAAGGCGATGCCGCCATTGCTATGCTCTCAGTGGGGGCTTTGGCAATAGGGTATTTGTTGTTAAACATATTCTCGGCATCCGCAAATTTATCGGGAGATGTATGCTCCACATTGTTCGGCTCTACATCAATACTAACTCTGTCGCCTGTTGACGTGTGGGTTTGTATTGGCTTTTCGGTGCTGACTATACTTGTTTTTGTTTTATTTTACAACAAAATATTCTCTGTCACCTTTGATGAAAATTTTGCACAGGCGACAGGTGTAAAGGCAAATATCTACAATTTGTTGATTGCAGTTATTATTGCAATAATAATCGTGCTTGCAATGAATTTAGTGGGTTCGTTGCTGATTTCGGCACTTGTTATATTTCCGTCACTTTCCTCTATGCGATTGTGCAAGAGCTTTAAAAGTGTGATTATCTGTTCCGCAATTCTGTCTGTTATATGCTCTGTCACGGGAATTTTGATTTCTATACTCGGCGGAACACCTGTTGGTTCAACAATTGTTGCGGCTGAAATAATTGTATTTTTTATATGCTGTTTAATCGGCAATGTAAAAGGAATTTGATATTTTGATTTTTGCCTCTTTATGCAGTCCGCCACGTTATAAAGCTCGATACCCTGTCAACAGCGATATTGATTTTGCTTCACTGCATTGCAACGGAAATAAAAATCAGAACAGAACAAGCAATATAAAGCCTGTTCTGTTCTGATTTTTTATATGATATCTTATGCGTTTATTGTTTTAATAGGGAAGGACTCTCTGATAAGAGTACGAACAGCCTCGATATCTGCCACACTGCCATCGCTTAAGAGCTGTGCACCGATGTTGCCAAGTGCAGTTGCCTCAACGGGGCCTGCATAAACAGTTTTGCCGGTCTCCTTTGCTGTTAGTTCATTCAGATATCCGTCCTGACATCCGCCGCCCACAATTCTGATGCTCTCATATTTTCTGCCGAGAATTTTCTCCAAGGATTTTACAAATGTATCATAACACTTTGCAAGGCTGACATATGCACATTGCATAACCTCACCGATTGACTCAGGAACATTCTGGTCTGTGTCAGCACAATAACTCTTTATTGCTTCAATCATACTCTTGGGAGCCAAAAACCTCTTATCATTAACATTTACAACAGAAGTGAAGTCAGCATTTGCCCTTGCCATCTGTTCAAGGTCATTAAATGAGTATTCATCATTCAGTTCTCTTTTGATTGATTGAATAATCCATAAGCCCATAATATTTTTGAGATAGCGAATACGGAAACCGACACCGCCCTCGTTACTAAGGTTTTCAGCATAGCTTTCCTTTGTGCAAATAGGCTCTTCACATTCCACACCCATAAGCGACCAAGTACCTGAGCTTATGTATACGCCCTCGCTGTTTTCCATAGGAACAGCCAAAACTGCACTTGCGGTATCGTGACAGCCCGGCAGAATAACATCACAGTTAAAGCCGACCTCATCCGCAATTTCTTTGGTAAACTCTCCCAGCTTAGAGGTAGGAGCGGCAAGCTTTGTAAAAAGCTTTTCAGGCAGACCGAGCTTTTTGATAAGGTCCATATCCCAATCTCTTGCTGAGGCATTCAAAAGGCCGCTTGTGCTGGCAATCGTGTATTCATTCTGCATTTGTCCGCTCAATAAGTAGCTGAAGTAGCAGGGCAGGAACAGCATATTTTCAGCCGATTCAAAATACTCAGGGTTTTGCTCTTTAACAGCCATAAACTGAAAAATCGTATTAAAGCTCTCCTCCTGAATACCCGTTTTTGCATATAATTCCTCTTTAGGAATTGCATTTGCATAAACCTTTTCGGGAATGCCATCTGTCCTTGAGTCACGATACGCCACGGTATCACCGATAATTTTGTTATCCTTGTCCAACAATACAAAGTCAACGCCCCAAGTGTCAATGCCCATTGACGAAGGAATTTTACCGATTTCCGCACATTTTTTAAGACCTGTTTTTATTTCGTTAAAAAGTCTGTCGATATTCCAACAGAGATGTCCGTTCTTTTCGTCAAGATAGTTTTTGAAACGATAAACCTCCTCCAAAACGATTTTTCCGTTTTGAATTGATGCTAAAATGTGTCTTCCGCTTGAAGCACCAAAGTCTATGGCAAGATAGTATTTCATAAAAAATTCTCCTTTCGGCTAACGCCGGTATATATTGACAAATTAAATTAATATTATTATACTATAGAAAATTAAAATTTCAATATATTCTTATAAAATTATTCAAAAATTTATTAAAAGGGAAGTAGAAACGATGGGCATAATAGAACTTATAACATTATCAATTGGACTTTCTATGGACGCCTTTGCGGTAGCTGTGTGCAAGGGACTTGCACTGCCGAAGGTCAAAGTAAAAAATATGGCAGTCGTGGGATTGTGGTTTGGATTTTTTCAGGGCTTGATGCCGGCAATCGGATATTTGTTAGGCAGTCGCTTCAGCGACAGGATATCTGCGGTTGACCATTGGATAGCATTTATTTTGCTTGGCTTGATAGGTGCCAATATGATAAAAGAAGCACTCTCCCGCCAGGAAGAAAAGGCGGATCCCAATTTGTCCTTTGCCGCTATGCTGCCCCTTGCAATCGCAACAAGTATAGATGCTCTTGCGGTTGGTGTAACACTTGCTTTTTTGGAGGTTGATTTGCTGTTCTCTGTATTCGCAATAGGAATTATTACTTTTGTAATTTCGGCAATAGGAGTAAAAATAGGAAACGTGTTCGGCGTAAAATACAAATCTAAGGCAGAGTTTGCAGGGGGAGCTATTCTTATTATATTGGGAATAAAGACGTTGGTTGAACATTTGTTTTTCTAATCA
>CADAVS010000089.1 GCA_902791425.1 uncultured Ruminococcus sp. | reverse complement strand
AAAAGTCGGAAACAACTTAATAGTAAATACCGACAGCGAAATTGACATAAAGAATTGCCCTGACGGCAATTGTATTGTATTGACCTGCGGTCTGAAGCTCAACTCCACCGTCACTGCGTCAAGCATAGAAGAATACGGCTTTACCTTCTGTCTGCAACGCTCTGTATACACCTTGAGCAACAATATAATTTCCCCTCAGGAATTTAACGTACATTATACCCAAAAGCCCGATGACCTATTTCCGTTATTGTCTGTAGTCACCGCAATGCTGTTATGCGACGTGGACCCAAAAGTATTTGAAATAATAAGGTTCTAAACTTGACAGCATAGAATATAATTTACAGTAGACAATAAAAAGTCTATGAGCTATTGACAGGAGTGAATTAAGTGGAAAATACAAATTTTGAAAACAACAATGTTACCGTTGCCGGAACAGTAGACAGTGAACTGACATTTTCACATATGATATACGGAGAGAAGTTTTACTTATTTAGGCTGACGGTTCCCCGTTTGAGCGAGAATAACGATATAATCAACATAACAATATCGGAGAGGTTTTTTCCTATTGCAAAGCCCTCCATAGGCGACAAGCTATTGATACAGGGGCAGTTCCGCTCCTATAACAATTTCTCCGATGTGGGAAATCGTTTAATTCTGACTGTATTTGTAAAGAATATAGAGAAAATTGATGACGCCGACTCAATACCAAATCCCAACAGGATATTTTTAAACGGCTACGTCTGCAAGCCTCCGGTTTACAGAACAACTCCCTTTCAGCGTGAGATAGCCGACATTCTTTTGGCAGTCAACCGCTCCTATAACAAATCGGACTACATCCCCTGCATTGCCTGGGGCAGAAACGCCAAATATGCCGAAACACTGACTGTGGGCTGTAACCTTCACATATGGGGCAGAATACAAAGCAGAGAGTATCAGAAAAAAATAAATGACGAGGAATACGAAACAAAAACCGCATACGAAATCTCCGTTTCAAAGTTAGAGGCTGTAAACGAGGAAAAGTTTATTTCAGATATCACGTATCAGTAGCCACCTCTTTTGGTGCGTATCAAATCTCGTATGCCTCTTTGTCACAAATACACCGATAACAAAAAGGGAAGTCTTGCGACCTCCCTTTTTATAAGTTGTATTTTAATTATGCCTTTTTCTTTGCTTTTACGGCAGAATCTCTCCAGGTTGCCCAAAGTGAACCTGCAACAAATACTGATGAATAGAAACCAATCAATATACCGATTATAATCGGAAGTGCAAATGCCTTGATTGATGTAACGCCAAGGATATATACCATACCGATTGTAAGCAATGTTGTAATTGTTGTATTGATTGAACGTCCTATTGTCTGATTTACGCTATTATCAGCAATTTCAGCATAAGACTCTTTTCTTGCGTGTCTTGTATTCTCTCTTATTCTGTCCATAATAACAATTGTGTTATTGATAGAATAACCGAGAACTGTGAGTATTGCGGCAATAAAGTTTGTATCAACAGACCAGCCCGCAACTGAGTATATACCCAAAAGGATAAGTACGTCGTGAACAAGACAAACAACAGCAACAACACCTGATACAAATTCAAATCTGAATGTTACGTAGAGCAGAATTGCAATACAAGCAAGCAATGACATCCAAAAAGCAGAACGAGCAAGCTCCTGTCCTGTAGACGGTGAAATAATATCCTGATTCTTAAGTGTAACAACAGCTTCTTTTACTTCTTCTGCGTTTTCTTCCGGGTTTTCGCCCTCTGCTGTTTCTTCAACAGCAGCAGCATCTTCTTCAACGGCTGCCGCACCGTTTGGATCATACTTTTCTACAAGAGAAGTCGTGATTGCACTAACCTTTGAAAGTGCAAAATCCGAACGAGCCTCGTCGTTTTCAAGTGAGTTATCATATCCAAACTTGATAACAACCTCATTATCATTTGAACGCTGAACAGATGAAGCCTTCTGATCAGCACCGAGTGCGTTGCTTACAATGTTTTCAACGTCAGCAACATCAAAGTCAGCCTTAATCTCATATGTAACGGCAATACCGCCTGCAAAGTCCGTATCGAGATTAAAACCACGGGTCAAAAGCGAAACGACAGATACTATCATAAGCACAATAGAAATACCCATAAATACCCATTTATTTTTCAAAATAAAACTCATTATGCTTTGCCCCCTTTCATCTCAGCAACATCTTGTTTTTTGCTAATTCCGTAAAGCCATAAGTTTTTAACATTCATCCCTATCATTTGCTTAAGCAGGAATTTAGTAACAAAGATAGCAGAGAGCATCGAAACAACGATACCGATGAACAATGTGATACCAAAGCCCTTAATAGTACCTGTACCTAAAACCCAAAGAATAACAGCAGAAATAATTGTTGTTATGTTTGAGTCAATGACAGCCGACAATGCTCTGTTAAAGCCTGCGTCAACCGCACTTCTTACAGTCTTGCCGAGTTTAAGTTCTTCCTTAATACGCTCAAATATAACTACGTTAGCGTCAACTGCCATACCGATTGAAAGGATTATACCTGCAATACCCGGAAGTGTGAGGTTAACGTGACAGTTAGCAAGAATTATAAGTACAACACCCATATATGCCGCAAGAGCGATATCAGCCATAAGACCCATAAGTCTGTATAAGAGCAGCATAAAGAGCATTACAAGTATAAGACCGATAATACCCGCCTTAACCGCATTGCCGAGAGCCTCGTCACCGAGGGTGGCACTTACAGTACGAACTTCAACCTGTTCAAGGGAGAAAGGTATCTTACCTGACTTAATGTTAGCGGCAAGCGATTTAGCCTCGTCAGCTGTAAATTCGCCTGTGATAACACAGCTTTCGCTGTCGATAGCCTGCTGAACGGTAGGAGCAGAAATAACCGCACCGTCCATCATAATGTATATGGGCTGACCTACAAGTCTTGCGGTTGCAGCTGCAAATGCACTACGGCCCTCATCTGTAAGAGTGAGAGAAATGTAGAATGAGTTTTTAGCCATTGAGTTGCTGCTTGCGTTTCCGTATTCAGCAACGGCATCCTTAACCTGGTCGCCTGTCATAACAACATTTTGACCCTGTGGGTCCTCAGTGAACTGCAGCTGAGCAGTAGCACCAAGAGTTTCAACAGCCTTCTCTGCATCCTGAACATCAGGCAATTCTACACGGATTTTGTCTACACCCTGACGAGTAACAACAGCCTCTGTGTAATTCTGAAAGTCAAGACGCTTTCTGATTGTACTCACTACGGTATCCATATCCTCATCACTGGGGTTATCCGCCTGAGCCTTGAAAACAATAACCGTACCGCCTTTTAAATCCAATCCCTGAGTAATACCGCCTTCATCGGTAATACCGGGAACTTTAAATCTGTCCGAAAAATCTACACCGTATATACCAACATATACGACAACGGCAATCAATAAGATTATAGCCGCAAATTTTACTATACTTCTGGACACTTTTTTTCCTCCTTCGTGGATATATATTTATTTAATAATTTTCTAAATTAAGATGTAACGCTATGCGATTTAACAAATCATCACAACTCCCGAACAAATAGCTCTGTTAAAAATTGATTTAATCCCTTTAATCAAAATTTCATAGTAAATATAAACTTCAGCCATTTGTGCAAATTTAGCAGATGTAATTCCGTCAGCCCGATTTAGCTTGAGGCACGACACAGCCGAGTTTATTGCTTCGCTGTTATTTGCCCTTTGATCTATATCCGGCGGAACGCACATTGCAGTATTGTGTGAAAAATTTTCTGTATAACTTTCAATATTGACTTCCTTGTTAAAATATCCTAAATGCACCTGATTGAGTGCAACAAGAACAAATGACATCAATATCATAAGCGAAACCAAGACGCACAGCATAACAAGCTTATGCCTTGTTAAATGCACAAAAACTCCTCCTGACTATACATACAAATTATATTATAACTATACGCAAACGTGAAGTCAAGAGTAAATATTTATTTGTTATATTATTTTAACTTTACACAAATCGAAAAAATGCTCTGTGCCAATATAGACACAGAACACTGTAAACACTATCTTCTTTTTTTAGACTTGGTATTTACACCTACGATACCGCCGATTGCACCGCACACAATGCAAATCACTGCAGTCAGTGCCGCTGACGTGCTGAATGAAATTTCAGCAAAAGCAATGCAACCGATAACGTAAAGAATAATAACATATACAAGACCCGCCAAGGCTCCGGCTAAAAGTCCGTTACTACCCGTATGCCGTGCGGAGCGAAATCCGCATATACCGACACAAAGATAAGTAATAACGCTGACAACCAGGGCGACAGCCGCCTCAGGAAGATTGACCATAACCGAAATCCAGGATGCAACAAACAATACAAGAATAGTTAACAGAAAACACATCAAAATATTTTTTGCCCCGAAAATCAAGTCAAGCATTCCGCCGCCTGTCTGTATATCCTTTGCCATAAAACCGCCTCCATATTACATATATTTAAGATACTTAAATATATGGACAAAAAAACAATGATATGACAAAAATTTTTTTATTATTCAGCAGGTTCGTCAGGTATTTCGGCTACTTCCGCTTCCGCTTTGGCATCGGCGGCAATTTTAGTCACCTTAGACACAGCACCGCGGTCTATTGTAAGATGTGACTTTGAAGTACCAATTCCGCTTTCGATAACGAAAACATCATCTTTAACTCTTGTAACCTTACCGTGAATACCTCCGATTGTTACAACCTCGTCACCGATTTTGATTGCGGCAATCATCTCGCGAAGCTTCTTTTCCTTCTTCTTTTGCGGGCGGATAAGAATAAAATAAAACACCACAAAAATAAGAATCATCGGTATAAATGAAGCTATCATCTGCATTTGTTCCTGGCCCATATCGTACCTCCTAAATTCATTTGTATTATTTTAATAATATATTATAACCCTAATACTGTAAAATTGCAATACTTTTTTTGACTAAATTTATATCAAAGAAAGATTTGTTATATTGTAGTTTGAATTGAGTGCAACCCAATTCTGCGGAAAGTCACGCATAGAGTTCCAATACCCAATTCCATATAAGCCGTATTCATCAGCGAGCCTGAATTTGGCAGTTATACTTCTGACATCTTCAAACCATACCTCGTGCATCCTGCCATCGTCATCTGTATATATAAACCACGGAGCTTGAGCAGTATTATCATATCTTATATCCGCCCTGTTTTTCCTTGCAATATCTATTGCCTCAACAGGCGATATAGATGGTGCTCCCACCCCGCTGTCCTTTACATACGGCAAAGTCCAATCATATCCGTAGGTAGGTATACCTAAGAATATTTTTGAAGATGAAACCCTTGTAAGTGCATATTCCAAAACTCTTCTGACGCTGGGCAACGGTGCTACCGCCATTGGAGGTCCATAGGTATATCCCCATTCATATGTCATCAATAATACATAGTTTACTGCCGCTCCTATTCCCGCATAATCGTGTCCCTCGTAAAGTGTTCCCCTCTGGTCATCAGAGGTCTTAGGTGCCAATGCCGAGAACAACGGCAACCCAAGTGTTTCAAGCCGCAACCTCAATTCCTGCAAAAACGCAATATATTCGTACTTTTCCTCGGGGTTTATAAATTCAAAATCCACGTCAACACCGCCGTAGCCCTTCTCAGTGACAACGGATATGATTTGGTCTATCAATCTGTTTTGGTATACTTGATTGTTAAAGATAAGACTTGCTTGCTCACTGCTGAAGTTTCCGCCCTCGGTCAATGTGGATAAGTGCAACAAGGTACTGACGCCATACTCTCCTGCAAGCTTCAGCATTTCAGTATCGTCAAGTAAAACCAATGCTCCTTCGTTACCTATTCCGTAAGTAAAGGGTGTAAAATATGTGAGATACGGGAGTTGTTCTCTCAAAAGTCCGCTTTTGACGTAAGGATATGCATAGCTGTTTACGGAAATATCTCTTTTTACATTGTCCTCTCTGTATTTTATTATTATTTTTTCGCCTACGTTAAGTCTTGAAACTCCGCCGAGTCTGAAGTTATTTCTCAACAGGTTAATAGCAGTTGTGCCATAGGTTTTTGCAATGGAGGTTATAGTTTCCCCACGCACAACAGTATGCACAATTTCGGGAATTTGTACCGCCAGAGCCTGTCCGACCACAAGCTCTGAATTTACCTCCAATCCGTTGTCGGCAGCAAGATTTACTATATCAACTCCATACGTATTTGCCACATTAATCAGTGTATCTCCGCTTTCTACAATATGTATAATCATATAAAAAACACCCCTTGCTAAATCTCTTTTTAAAATTTATGCAAGGAGTGTATAAAATATTACGTAATATTTATTGATATACTATGCATTGAGAGCCTGTTCGATATCCTCGATAATATCCTCAACATTTTCAATGCCCACAGAAAATCTGATAAGGTCGGGAGTAACGCCTGCCGCCTTTAATTCTTCATCATTAAGCTGTCTGTGCGTGTGGCTTGCAGGATGCAGAACAGAGGTTCTCGCATCAGCAACGTGAGTTACTATTGCCGCAAGCTTTAAATTATCCATAAATTTAACAGCCGACTCTCTGCCGCCCTTTACACCAAAGGATATAACACCGCAGGAACCATTTGGCAAATACTTTTGAGCAAGGTCATAATACTTATCACCCTTCAATCCGCAGTAGGATACCCAGGATACCTTGTCGTTTTGACTTAGGTATTCCGCAACCTTTTGGGCATTATAGCAATGTCTTTCAACACGCAAGGGCAAGGTTTCCAATCCTAAATTTAAAAGGAAGGAGTTATGCGGCGACGGAATAGAACCCAAATCACGCATTACCTGTGCGGTTAGCTTTGTGAGGTACGCCGCTTTACCGAATTTCTCGGTATAGGTAATTCCGTGATAGGACTCGTCA
>CADAVS010000088.1 GCA_902791425.1 uncultured Ruminococcus sp. | reverse complement strand
TGTCGAACATTGGATTAACAATTTACCTCGTAAAATCTTTAATTATCACTGCTCTGATTTTCTTTTTCAAAATGTCCTATTTGATATTGCAATTTAGACATATTATGATTTGCCGTAACATATGACATTGTCTTGGGTTATATCATCTCCGTTAGCAGATACGGATACTGTGCCGTCTGTGTCGGTTCTGTAAACGGAAGCACCTATGTTTAAAAGCTTTGAAAGTGTAAGCCGGTGGGGATGACCGTATGAATTATTGACGCCACAGGAAATAACTGCAACATTGGGAGTGATTGCCGAAAGATAGGCATCAGATGTGGAGGTATCAGAGCCGTGATGACCGACCTTTAAAACATCGGCATCAATATTTCTGCCAAATGACAAAATTTCGTACTCAGCCAATTGTTCAGCATCACCGCTAAACAAATATGAGCTCTCAAGATAGTCGAGCCTTAAAACAGCGGAGGTATCGTTAAGATTAGAAAAATTCAGTCTGTATGGGGAGAGAAATTCAGCAGTAACATTTGGTATAGTGTTTATAGATGTACCTGCTTCGATATAATTTACCGAACAGCCCTCATTTTCTATGCTTGCAAGCATATTTTTATATGTTTTGCTGTCTGATGTTTTTTGAGTCATATACATACTTTTTATCTCAAAGGCATCAAAGATTTTTGACATTCCGCCTATATGGTCTGCGTGGGGATGGCTTGCAACAACATAGTCAATATCGTTATAACCTCTGTCTTTGATAAAGCTTATTATATAGTCAGAGGAGGAGGCTGTTCCTGCATCAATCAGCATTGTTTCACCGTTTGGGAGTTCAATAAAACAGCAATCACCTTGACCGACGTCTAAAAAGAAAGCTGTCAACTTTTCGTTGACAGCCGAACTGTTATCTGATTTGCTGACAGCAGGGGTTACATTATGTTCGTCAGGAAATGCACGATATAATACTGCGACAACTTCCGCACGGATTATCGGACTATCGGGGCGGAAGGTTCCGTTTTGGTCACCTGTGATAATACCCTTATCAACCGCCGCCGCAATATATTGGCGATTGTGAGAAGAAATGCTACTCCAATCGCTGAATTTTCCCGCAAGGTAGTCGTTTGAGTCCTTGTATGGGGAAACATCTATCCTGAGTGCCTTTACAATAGCAACAGTAACGGCCTCACGGGTTGCAGGTGCTTCGGGATTAAAGTACAGAGTGCCGTCACTTGATTGAAATCCCGTCATATAAGTTGCACAAGATGTTATATAGGGAAAATACCATTCCGCAGCAGAAACATCAGAGTATGGTGATACAGAGCTTTGTTGAACATAAATGCCCGCAATGTTTACAAGCATTTTTGCATATTCGCAGCGAAGAACGTCATTATTTCTGCCAAAGCTTCCGTCACCATAGCCGTTGATTACACCTCTGTCAACCAAATTATAGATATAGGGGGCAGCCCAATCCGTTTCGGGTACGTCGTCAAACAATTCTACGGCAGAGGCACTTACTGTGCCAAATACCATCAGTATGGTTAATGTTAAAGTCAATAATTTTTTCAATAACAAAACCTCCTCGTTTTATTTTGATGCGTATAGTATAGCCGAAAAATAAATATTTGTCAAATTCTCTATGGTTTTTGTTAAATATGATGCTGATTTCATATAGTTTTTGTGCAAAATGTTTCAAAAAATATATAAAGTTTGTATATTATTATTATTTTACGAAAGATAAAAATATGATATTATAATATCATCATAGATAGAGGTGCATAAGTCAAGAGTAACCATATTGATTTCGGGAGTTAGGGTGTGGCAAAAGGGGCTTGTGCCGAGGTAGAGATTACGCTGCCCGAGGTGTGTTTTTGCCGGTTCGCTGCAGAATATGCATCGAACTGTCACTTTTGATGTGGAGCGCTATCAATCTTTGCTAATTTAAGTTTAAATTTACTGAGATCGTTTTGCGTTTTGCATCACGATTTTTATTTTTTAAGGGAGGGTGAATAATGATTCACTTAAAGAAAAAGCGTGCGTTTGCACTTGCTGTACTGACGTTTGTGTTTATCTGCACAATGCTTCCGTTTACTGCTGTTGCGGAAGAGGATGATGAAAACATTGCTGCAGTAGAGCTGTTGTCAGAAAGCGAAAAGTTTGATGCGGCGGCTCTGACGGAGGAGGAAGCCGCCGAGTATATGGAGGCTGCTGATGTCTTTATCGGTAACTATTCTTCCAACGTAAGTGAGGAGCAGGAGTTTACAGAAAATCTTGATAAGGCTTTAGGGGCAAAAAGAAGTGAAATACCTACATATGCAACTTGGATTTCCTTGTTGCCGCCACTTATTGCCATTGCACTTGCACTTATTACAAAAGAGGTTTATTCTTCTTTGTTTATAGGAATTTTATCAGGTGCTGTGTTGTATTCCAACTTCAGTTTATCAGGTACAATCGACCATATGTTTGCAGATGGTTTCTTGACGGCTATTGCCGATTCGTATAATATAGGAATACTTATATTCCTGGTTATCTTAGGTGCCATAGTTGCACTTATGAACAAGTCGGGCGGTTCGGCAGCATTCGGTCGTTGGGCATCTAAACATATCAAATCAAGAGTGGGAGCACAGCTTGCAACTGTTTGTTTGGGCGTTTTGATTTTCGTTGATGATTACTTTAACTGTCTGACAGTAGGTTCGGTAATGCGTCCCGTAACCGATAAGTTTAATGTTTCACGTTCTAAGCTTGCATACTTAATAGATGCAACTGCCGCACCTATCTGCATAATAGCGCCTATATCTTCTTGGGCGGCCGCTGTTGCAGGCTTTGTTTCAGAAGATCAAATTGGCGGATTGGAGCTGTTTATAAGAGCAATTCCCTATAACTTCTATGCAATATTGACCATTATTATGATGGCGTGTATATCTCTTATGAAGTTTGACTACGGTCCGATGAAGAAACACGAATACAATGCGACAAACAATGGCGATATCTTCTCTGAAAAGGGAAGAGAGATGCTCGAAAAGGTTGAGGAAATAAAAGTGAACGATAAAGGTATCGTTTGGGATTTGGTTGCACCTGTTGTTGTTTTGATTGTTTCCTGTATGGTAGGTCTTATTTATTCAGGCGGATTTTTCACCGCCGATTCAGAGGCATATCACAATTTTGTCGATGCTTTTTCAGGTGCTGATGCATCGGTCGGCCTTGTAATCGGTTCCTTTGCAGGCTTTATATTCGCAGTAATCTACTTTATGTGCAGAAGAGTTCTTTCGTTTACCGATTGTATGAATGCAATCCCTGAGGGCTTTAAGGCTATGGTGCCTGCAATTTTGATTTTGTGCTGTGCGTGGACTCTTAAGGCTATGACTGATAGTCTTGGTGCAAAGATTATAATTGCTGAGTTTGTGAGAACTCAGGCGTCGGGAATATTACCGATGTTGCCTGCAATTGTTTTCTTGATTGCAGTAGGTCTTTCCTTTGCAACAGGAACCTCCTGGGGAACTTTTGGTATATTAATCCCTATTGTTCTTGCAATATTCGGCGGTTCAATCAGTAACGAGATTTCTATTATTGCAATATCTGCTTGTATGGCAGGTGCTGTATGTGGTGACCATTGTTCGCCTATATCGGATACAACGATTATGTCGTCTGCAGGTGCACAATGCAATCATATAAATCACGTGTCAACACAGTTGCCGTATGCTCTGACCGTTGCGGCTGTATCCTTTGTTTCGTACATAATAGCAGGCTTTATCAAGAGTGCTTGGATATGTCTGCCTATAGGAATAATTCTCATAATAGGAACCTTGTTTGCAGTAAAGGTTATTACATCTAAAAAGTCTTCTGCTGAATAAGTTTACAACATAGAGTAAAAATATGCACACAAAAGCCGCTGAAACTTAGCGGCTTTTGTGGTGTATATGAACAATATATATTAGTTTTATTTTCTCAATGCGTCTTTTCGTTTCAGCATTTCGTCTAAACGTTCAATATAATCTTTTGGTTCTTTTACGTTAAAGATGCGTTCAATTCTGTCGGTGGCTCTGTCAACGGTTTTTGTCACGCCTCCGCAACCAAGAGAGATTATTGTTTGAATTTCCTCCATTATATAAATGTTATACAAGCTGTCAAAGCCCGGGCGTGAGTATGCTACGTTTTCAAGATTTCCAAGTTGGTTTTTCTGACGATACATATAGTACGGATGTTTGCCAAGACTTGTTAAATAATCATAGGCATAATCAACCATTGCTGATACCTCAGAACTGCTTGAAAGCTTGTACTTTTCAAGATATTCGTGAAGCCTTGAAGAACGCTTAATGCTCATAACGTGAACGGTTGTATCCTCAGGGGACAGCTGTTCAATCTCTGATAAGGTATGCTTAAACATATCATAGGTTTCCCCGGGAAGCCCTGCAATAACATCCATATTTATGTTGTCAAAGCCACATTCGCGAGCGAGATAAAATGCACTCTTTATCTGCTCGGGAGTGTGTGCTCTGCCGATTATGTCGAGGGTAATTTGATTCATACTTTGGGGATTAATGCTTATGCGTGTTACGCCGTGCTTTTTAAGAACGTTGAGCTTGTCGGCAGTAATGGTATCGGGTCTGCCTGCCTCAACGGTAAATTCCTTGCAGTATTGCAAATCAAAGCTTGAATACATATGTGTCAGTATATCGTCAAGTTCCTCGGCACTGAGAGTTGTGGGAGTTCCGCCACCTATGTATACTGTTTCGATTTTCTCGTTATTTGATTTGATAATATCGGCTGTATAAGAGATTTCTTTTTTCAATGCCTCGCAATATTTGCCTATGAGCTTTGCGGCTTGCTTTGTTCCGCAAGTGACAAAAGAGCAGTAAAGGCAACGGCTCGGACAGAAAGGAATACCGATATATATGCTGACACCATCAGGGTACAGTGATTGTCTGACAGGAAGTTCTGCGGCGGCAACAGATACAGCAAGCTGTGCTTTTTTTATGTCTGTTCCGTATTCCTTTGTGAAATATTTTACGGCATCTGCCTCACTCATACCAGATAGGAGAAGTTTAGTTGCGATTTTTGACGGACGTATCCCGTTCAAAATTCCCCAGGGAGTTTCGTTAAATTCCATATTTATATATAGGGATTTTCCCTTTTCTCCTCTCCGATAGTAGTTGAAGGTCCGTGTCCCGGATAAACCTTGGTTTCGTCAGGCAGAACAAGCAGGCGTTCTCTGATAGAGTTTAATTCCTTTGTCAAATCTCCTGTGGCAAAATCGTAACGGCCGATTCCTTTGCTGAACAATGTGTCACCTGAAAACAATGTATCATCGCATAACAGGCATATGGAATCATCGGTATGTCCGGGAGTGGAAATAACCCTGATTTTATTGCCGTGAAAATCAATGATATCATTATGGTGCAGGATTTTGTCAGGCTTGACAGGAGTGAAATCCAAACCTGCAAAGTTGCACAGATTTAGGTTTCTGTCATTTAAAAACTGCTCCGTTTTTTCGAATACAGATATGGTTGCACCTGTCAGGTCTTTTAGCTCTTTAAGTCCGAGGATGTGATCAAAGTGACCGTGGGTTAAAACTATATCGGTGATTTTAACTCCGAGCTTGGCACAGTGAGCCATAATGCTGATGGCATCAGAGGGAACATCAACAACTATGGCAGATTTGCTTTCCTCGTCTACCCATATATAGCAGTTTGCGTCACAGGGACCGAGAACCAGAGAATGTATTTTCATATTATCGTACCTTTCGTAAATTACTGTCTTTTTCTTGCAATTGATATTACTCCGTCTACAGCTTGTATTTTCTTTATAACTTTATCGAGCTGTTCGGTGTTTGAAACCTCCATTGTCAAGTCAATTATGGCAATGTTGTTTTTACCCGTTCTTGCGTTGACGCTGACAATTCCGATTTTAAATTCCGAAACTGCGGCGGTAATGTCAAGCAACAGGTTGGAGCGGTTGCTTGATGTAACCATAATTGATGATTGGAAGTTGGCTTCAGCCGTATCGGCATCTGCCCAGTGAACGGGTATAAATCTTGTTCCGTCTGTATCGCTGTTGAGGGCCTGCAGAACGTTTATACAGTCGGCACGGTGAATAGCAACACCTCTGCCGCGGGTAACGTAACCCACAATCTTATCCCCGGGGACAGGGTTGCAGCAGCGTGAAAATCTTGTCAGACAGTTATCTATTCCCTCTACGACAACACCGCTGTTGTTAGGCTTTGATGTTGTTTTGACAACAAGGGGAATAATGTCAGGCTTGGAAATGGACTCGTCTTTTACCATCAGTTTTTTGCACTCTGTTTTAAAGCGTGTTACAAAACGCATTGCGTTGGTACTTCCGTAGCCGATACCTGCCATTAAATCGTCTATATTGTTAAAGCCGTACTTGTGGGAAAGATTTTTAATCATCTTTTCGTCATCAAGATAAAGCTGAGGAATGGATGCCTTTTTAAATTCGTGCTCTAAAATCTCTTTTCCTTTTACAATATTTTCTTCACGATTGACCTTTTTGAACCATTGATTTATCTTGTTCCTTGCCTGAGAGGTTTTACACAACTTAATCCAATCGAGGTTAGGGCCTGAGCTTGACTTAGAGGTTATGACTTCGACAATATCACCGTTTTTAAGGGTGTAGTCAAGGGTGACAATTTTGCCGTTGACCTTGGCACCTACCATTCGGTTGCCTATTGCACTGTGAATAGAATATGCAAAGTCAATAGGTGTTGCGTTTATAGGCAGGCTGATAACATCGCCTTTTGGGGTAAACACAAATACTTCGTCGCTGAACATATCAATTTTAAGTGCCTGCATAAATTCTTCGGCATTTGTTTCCTTTTGAAGCTCAAGAAGTTGTTTTATCCATTCAAGTTTTTCGTCCATTTCGGAACTTCCGCTGACGCCTTCTTTGTATTTCCAATGTGCAGCAATTCCGTTTTCGGCGGTGTGATGCATTTCCCAGGTGCGAATTTGTATCTCAAAGGGCGTTCCTCCCGGGCCTATAAGTGTCGAATGAAGGGATTGATACATATTC
>CADAVS010000087.1 GCA_902791425.1 uncultured Ruminococcus sp. | reverse complement strand
CCGCCAAGCTCTTCTACAATGAGAGAAGCTGTGTCAAAGTCAAGGTTTTCGTTTACAGATGCCATAATTCCGAGAACCATCAGCTTTTTAATAACCTCAGTTGCGGGAACATTAAGTCTTGTAGCAAGTTCGCCTACAGTTATCTCGTCAGGAATTAAAACGTGAACCTTTTCTTCTTTCTTTTCTTTCTTCTCTTTGCGTTTTAATGTTTCTTCAACAGGCTGCTTTTGTTTGTTGCCAAGCTGCTTGTTTTTCTTTTTCTGGTTAATTTTTTGTTTTTTACTTCTCTCTTTTATATTATCGGGAATAAACTCCTCAAGCTTTTCATCATCAATTCTGTCAAGGTCAACTGTATTTACACGGGTGTCCACCATTCTGACCTTTCGAACAACCTCAACAGAGATTTCCTCCTCGACAGTTTCAGTATTCTCGTCACTGTCTGATTTCGGCTCTTCGTTTTTCTCCTTTTTTGGCTCATTATAAATCGAAAAATCCTTTACTTGATTTTTCTGTGTATAGTATTCAAAAATTACATCAAGCTCATACTCCGAAAGAGCACTCATATGATTTTTGGTCGAAACTTGATAATCGTGAAGAACTTTAACTATTTCCTTACTCGGAAAACCAAAAGATTTTGAAAGTTCATATGCTCTGATTTTTTCCATATACTATCAATCCTTTCTGCTCGTCTGAATTTACATCTCATATAACCTGATAATACTATCAGCAAAGCCCTTATCGGTAACCGCCGCTGATACAGAAAATTTTTTACCGATTAGCCTGCCAAATTGATATCTGTCAAATATAGAAATAAGAGGAACATTGCGATACGCCGCCATATCCGAAAACTTCTTTTTAGTGTTATCCGAGGCATCATCCGCAATAATAATCAGGCGTGCCTCGCCGCTTTTTATTGCTTCTTTTGCTCTCTCCTCGCCTACGGCAAGCTTTCCCGCCTTCATAGACAGTGAAACCATACCATATATCTTTGACATTGTTATATCGTTCATTTTAATCCCTCTAAAATTGTGTTATTTGCACAGTTCTGAAATTTCGCTATATATTTCAGGGCAAGTCTTAACGGAAAAGGCACGTTCAATAACTCTGCGTTTTTCAGCTTGTGACAGACACTCGCTGTTTTTGCAGATATACATTCCTCTGCCTTGCATTTTACCGCTTGGGTCAACCTTAATCTCCCCGTCTTTAAACCTTACAATGCGTAAAAGCTCTGACTTGTCAAATCTTTGTCTGCAAACGGCACACATTCTTTGTACTGTCATTATTCCGCCTCACTCACATCACTTGCAGGTTTTGCGGTAATGTCTATCTTCCAACCCGTAAGTCTTGCGGCAAGACGCACATTCTGTCCCTCTCTGCCTATCGCAAGTGATAGTTGGTCCTCAGGAACTACAACGCTGCACATCTTTTTATCTTCATCAACGTCAATGGATAAAACCTCAGCAGGACTGAGTGAATTTGCAACGTATTCAGCAGGATTTTCGCTGTATTTAATAATGTCGATTTTCTCACCTCTGAGCTCATCAATGACATTTTGCACTCTCATTCCCTTAGGGCCAATGCAAGTACCTACAGGATCTACATTTTCATTTGTTGAATGAACGGCGATTTTACTCCTTGAGCCTGCCTCACGGGACAGAGCCTTAACCTCAATAATGCCCTGACTGATTTCGGGAACTTCAAGTTCGAACAATCTGCGAACCAATCCCGGATGCGAACGTGATACAATCAAATGCACACCCTTAACAGAGTTTGCAACCTCAACAACAAACACCTTGTAGTGTTCGCCAACTGCATATCTATCGTTACGCACCTGCTCATTTGGCATAAGTACAGATTCTGTATCCTCGATTTCAAGCAAAACATTTTTCTTTTCGATTCTGCGAACAACACCTGTTGCAATGTCGTTTTCACGGTCCGAATATTCATTGACCATTTTTTCACGCTCTGCCTCGTGTATTCTCTGCAATATAACCTGTCTTGCCGTCTGTGCGGCAATTCTGCCGAAGGAAGCAGGAGTAACCTCTTTTTCCACAACGTCACCTAATGTGTATTTTTCATTTATAACCTTTGCCTCGTCAAGAGAAATCTGAGTTTCTCTATCCTCAACCTCTTCCACAACTGTTTTGCGAGCAATAATTCTGATAGCATCAGACTCCTCATCAAATACCACACCTATATCCTGTACTGCACCGAAATGCTTTTTATATGCAGAAATAAGCGCACTTTCCAATGCGTCGAGAACGATGTCACGACTAATACCTTTCTCTTCCTCAATCATTTCAAGCGAAGCAAATAATTCCGAACTCATTTTGTCCACCATTCCTTTCAAATATATTAGAATAAATAATTATTTACAATTTAAAAATCAAAATGAAGTTTTACAAAAGTAGTTTCCTTTTGATTAAAACACATTTCAAATCCGTTTTCTTGTTCAATACAGATGTTACCATCATCAAACTTTGACAAAACACCGGTCAACTGCTTGCTGCCGTTTACCGCCTTGTAAAACCCTACATCTACGACACTGCCGATATATCGCTTAAAATGTTCAGGCATTCTCAGCTTTCTCTCCACCCCCGGCGAAGATACCTCAAGATAATAGTTTTGCTTAATCGGGTCGGTTAAATCAAGCTTTTCGCTGACTGCACGGCTGACCTTTTCGCACATATCGAGGTCAATTCCGCCTTCTCTGTCAACATATATACGAAGAAAATATATCCCGCCCTCCTTTACAAACTCAACGTCGTAAACATAGCAGCCATTTTCCTCTGCAATCGGTTTTGCAATATCTAATGCAATGCTTTCTGTCTTGGAATATGCCATAATCAAATCCCCCTAACAAATCAAAAGAGTGAGGAACTTCCTCACTCTCAGCCTATATCATTTTGTTTACAGATAAATTATATCATACAGAAAATTCTATGTCAAGCATTATTTTCAACATTTCTACGATTTTTCGCAGAAAATACTAAAGTTTCTTGCTCATTTCCTCAAGTTCCTTACGGAAGGTTTCAATATCCTTGAACTGTTTATAAACAGAAGCAAATCTGACATATGATACTTCGTCAATAAGACGCAATCTCTCCATTACCATTTCGCCGATTTTAACACTTGAAACTTCACGCTCTAAGGAATTACGAATTGCTGTTTCAATCTCGTCAAGTATCCCATCAACCATATCCATAGACACAGGACGGCTTGCACAGGCATTCATAATACCTCTTTGCAGCTTATCTCTGTCGTACAGCTGTCTTGAGCCATCTTTTTTAATTACAATTATCGGAACACTCTCTATTTTTTCATATGTGGTAAACCTTTTACCGCAGTTCAAACATTCGCGTCTTCTTCTGATTGCAGTTCCGTCTTCTGTAGAACGTGAATCCACAACCTTGCTTTCCATATTTCCGCAGTATAAACAACGCACTCTAATCCGCTCCTCTTCACTGATATGCACTCTCTTTATTAATTTTAACTCAAAGTTATTTTTGTGTCAACGAACATACAAAATTTTCACATAAACGAAACACAAATGTCACATATATAAAACATAAAACTTGTTATTATATAATTTTCTTTGACTTTGTGTCACATATATATTATAATAAATTCAGTCCCCTTGCGTATGATATAAATCGCAAAGTCCAAAATAATTTTTTCATTGCAGTTGTGCTTGGCAATAGAAACCAATCTATCAGTCAGCTACGCTGACAGCTTTCTTTACGCAAGTGAGCTGTAATACATAAAAAGGAGAATTAGGCAAAATGAAGATAATGATTGCATCTGATATTCACGGTTCCGCATATTATTGCAAAGAAATGATTAATGCCTTCAAAACAGAAAAAGCAGACAGGCTCTTATTGCTTGGCGATATACTCTATCACGGACCGCGAAACGATTTACCCAAAGACTACAATCCAAAACAAGTTATTTCAATGCTCAACGAAATAAGCGATAATATACTATGTGTCAGAGGAAACTGTGACACAGAGGTTGACCAAATGGTCCTTGACTTTCCTATACTTTCAGATTACGCCTTGTTATACGCAGATGGATATACACTATATGCAACTCACGGCCACATTTACAACGAGGATAACCCGTTACCTTTAAAGAAGGGCGATATTTTACTTAATGGTCATACCCATATTCCAAAATACGTTCCGCACGAAAATTATACATATATAAACCCGGGTTCCGTTTCGATACCAAAAGAGGACAGTCCCCACAGCTATATGATTTTTGAGAGCGGAAGCTTTTTGTGGAAGAATTTAGACGGCAATATATATAAATCTATTAATTATCTTGCCTAACAGTTACATTAAAAAAACAGTTCATCGTCAGCAATGAACTGTTTTTCTTTATGTGTATTAGTCAAGATTTTCGGTTGTAAATGCAGCAGCCGGCAATCCTGTATCATCAGTCAGGTTAGGTGCTTCGGGATATTCACCCCAGGCATATCTTGCATAGATAGGCTTGCTTACAGATTTACTTGTGAGAATAACCTTGTTTCCCTCTGCTTTTGCATCTGCATCATAGAATATTCCATCCTGACCCGCAATCTCAAACTCCATAATTTTATTTGCGTTTATAGCTCCGTCTTTAATTTTTTGTGATGTTATCCTATCAGCATAACTGTCCTTCGGCATAATTCTGAGAGAGCCTGTGCAATTAAAGCTCAAAATAAGTTTATTGTCACTTTGCTGAGAACTTTCATACATAGGTCCCGAAACACAGACATCTGCACCATAACAATCACGCAGGGCATATGCGGCAAATCTCTCACCCACAATTTTTTTGTTCCAAGGGTGAATATCCTCACGACAGCTTCCTGTTTTTCCTTCGTAGTTACCAAATACATCAGTCAAAACAACCATACCTGTATTTTTCTTAACGGCAACTGTGTCCAAAGTTAAAAACTGTCCTTGGCGGACTAAAGATTCATCAACCTTATATCTTGTAAGCTGTGCCCAATAAAAAGGTAAATCCCTTCCCCATTTACTGCGGTAGCTGTCAATAAGTCCCGTCAACGCATCACTGTACTCAAGAGCTGTCATATGTGTTCTGTATTGGTCAGCCTCTCCCTGATACAGAATTATTCCTTTAATTTTCAGACGTTCAAACGGATATATTCTGTTATTGTATAAATTCCCGTCTGTACTTGTAAATTTTCCGTTGGTGTACCCTTTTTTTACCCATCGGTTAATTTCCGTATCACCGACAGCTACGTTTATTATACCAATGGGATTATTCGTTTCCGCTTGCAGTTTTCTTGCAAAGTAATACCCAACAGCAGAACAATAAGCAACAGTATCGGTGTCTGCCTCACGCCATATCACGCCGTCATTGGGTGGATTATCCACCGGTGCAGCTGCACCGTCTGTGCCTTTGTTCCATAGATTGTATATGCGGATATTACTGTTTTTGACATCAGCTGCTTTTTTAAGGTCAGCCGCCGAATCGTCTCCCGACATCATATAGTAATCCATATTCGATTGACCTGTGCAAAGCCAAACGTCACCGAAAGTAATATTTTTATAAATCGTACTTTTGCCGTCTGCTTTAACTGTCAACTCATATTTGCCACCTGCGGAAAATGTCCCCAAATTTACTTCCCAATTTGAGTTGACACCTGTTTTCGCATATTTGACAATTTCACCGCCCAAGGAATTTTTTAAAATAACCTCAACGTTAGAATTTTTAGGAGCCTTTCCCCAAACTGTAAGAGGCTGTTCGGCTTGAAGCATCATATTGTCGCTAAAAACTGATGCGACCGAAAACTCGCTTGATGCATCATTTAACCTAAAGTTTAAAACAGACGGAATCGCCATTGAACCATTCTTATCAAGCACAACAACACGATACTTATCGCCATCTTCTTCAACCGGGTTTTCAAACAAAAGTTCAAACTCAGTTTCACCCTTTGCTGTAAAGGTTTGCTTTAAAGCTTTTCCTTGTTTCAGCACACCGTTTTTATTGATAACGCACGCCAAAACCGTTGCGGTAAGGTCTTTACCCTCGTTATATCCACACAAAGACAGCTTCACCGCACTCTTGCCATCCTGCTGTTTTATTTTGGAATAACCTGAGGTACCCATCCATTCAATTTCACTTATATTTGATTTAGCAGGCAAATCTACTCTAAAAAATCTAAATTCCCCAAGCCCGCTGAACTCAACTTCATTCCAGCAATTTTCTTCCTGTTTTGTTCCCTGCACAACAGTGAGCTCCGTAAAAGTTTTATTATCTTTTGACGCATAGAACCTTGTGCCAAAAGAATTGTTGTTGCTCTCTGTAATTTTGTCTGTATAATATCTGATTTTTGAAAAGATAATATTTACACCCATATCGAGAACAACTGAGGTGTCTTCCTCAAAATATGGCACTGAGGAAACATTTTCATCATATAATTTAAGAGCCTCTTCCTTTGTTCCGCCCACAACATTGATTTTTCCTTCAACAATGCCTCCGACAGGCTCAACCTTTTCGTTGTTCATATAGATACTCAACCTTCTGCTCAAAACCTCACCCGGCAGTACGTATTCAGTTTTGGCATAGGTCTGACCAATGGTTAAAACAAAAAAAGACAGCACCGCTAAAAAAATTATCATACATCTTTTTTTCAGCATCTAACAGTCCCCTTTAATAAAACAAATTTAGTCATATTTTACTACATTTAATCTCATTTGTCAACACTGAAGCTTGTCGATTTTGGGCAATTTCAATTTTCTGTTATTTGTCATTTCTAAACTTGCTTTGATACATATTCTCATCTGCTTCCTTAATAACAGCCTGAATATCGTTTTTCTTTACATCATAAAACGCATATCCTAATGCAACACCTGACAACTGTACATTATTTTCACAGGAATATTTCAAAGCATTTTGAAATTTATGATTTAATACCTCCAGCTTGTTCAGACATTTATGCATAATCACACAGAACTCATCACCGCCTATGCGATAGCAAAAACCATACTTTCCGTACACGGAATATATTTGCTGT
>CADAVS010000086.1 GCA_902791425.1 uncultured Ruminococcus sp. | reverse complement strand
CAATGCCGAGTGCTGAGAGCATACCGGCAAGTGCTCCATGTCCGCTTCCGTTTGTATCTACTACTTTTGATGAAATTATTTTTCCGTTTTCGGTCTCATATACCTTAAACTGTTTTGTGTGCCCAAAGTGTCCGAAGATTTCTCCGTTTTCGTAAGTTACTGCAATTTTCATAGTGTTTTGTCTCCTTTAATAATTTATTTTTTGGGCTGATAAAGCCCTACTGTTTCTTTATTTCTATACTCATGCTTTTCGTAATAGCCGATGAGTGTTCCGTCATCATCACGAAGAGCGACCATATACACATCCTTGTTTTCATCGTCATTGCGATAGGTGTATATAATGTTGTTATTCTTGCTTTCTTTAAACCATGCAACCACCTTGTCAATCATTTCATTAGCCTTTGGCGGATGGCAGTCTTTTATACTTTTGCCCGTCAAATTCTTGTGATACCGAGTAATCGCAGATGGATTCATATATACAATATTATCATCTATATCGCAAACAACCACAGGTGCAAGGTCTTGGTCTAATACACTTTTTAGTAATTTATTTAACATTTTATTTCTCCATTCCGCAGTCATATGCATTTTTTGATACGGCCTCATCATAGTACATCGTGCCATAAAGTCTGTATCCGCCTGCAAAATTGTAGGCATCAAAACCGTTTTGCATTAGTATTCTTGTGGCAAGATAACTTCTGAGACCGCTCTGGCACATCACATATACAGGTTTTGATTTATCGAGTTCTGTAAGTCTTTCACGCAGTTCATCAACGGGGATATTGATAAAGCCCTCTGCGTGGCCGCGCATATATTCGTAGACGGTTCTTGTATCGAGTAGCGTGACATCGTCTCTTTTTTGAAGTGAAGGAATATCCTCATAATAGAACTGCTTTACAATACCATTCTTCACGTTTTCAATGATAAAGCCTGCCATATTCACAGGGTCTTTTGCCGAAGAATATGGCGGTGCATAGGAAAGCTCAAGGTCTTTTAGCTTGTCCGCTGTAAGTCCTGCAAAAATTGCAGTGGCAATTACATCAATTCTTTTTTCAACACCCTCATAACCTACCGCTTGTGCGCCAAGGATTTTATAGGTTTCCTTTTCAAATATAACCTTTAATGTCATAGCGGTAGCACCTGGATAATATCCTGCGTGAGAAAGGGGCGAAAGAATTACTTTTTCATAAGTGATATTGCTTAATTTAAGCTGAGTTTCAGTCATTCCTGTTGATGCAACTGTCATATCAAATAGTTTAATAACAGAAGCACCTTGTGTGCCTTTATAAGTGCTGTTAATTCCGCAAATATTATCTGCCGCAATTCGCCCCTGCTTATTGGCAGGGCCCGCTAATGTTATAACTGCCTTATCCTTTGAAATAAAGTTTTTAACCTCTACCGCATCACCAACTGCATAAATGTCCTCGTCGGAAGTTTGCATATTGTCAGAAACTGCAATTGCTCCTTTTACGCCCGATGCGAGTCCTGCATCCTTTGCAAGCGCGTTTTCAGGCGAAACACCGACAGATACAATGACCATATCGGCTAGATTCTCCTTACAATCGGTAATGACAATGTTCTTCTCAATACTTTTTACGTTGGCATTTAAAAGAATATTGATGCCCTTTGTCCTTAAATTTGTGTGAACAAATGATGCAATGTCACTATCTACTGTGTTTAAAAGGTGGTCGCCTTTTTGAATGACAGTAACATCTATGCCGCGGTTTTTAAGATTTTCCGCCATCTCAAGTCCTATAAACCCACCGCCGATGATAACTGCCGTCCGAGTAGGATTGTTGTCTGTAAACTCACGGATTTTAAGTGTATCCTCCACTGTGCGAAGTGTGAAAATGTTTCTGCAATTGCCCTTGCAAAAATCAGGCATAACAGGCTTTGCACCGGGAGATAAAATAAGTTTGTCATAGCTTTCTTCAAACAATTTTCCAGCATTCTTATCCAAAACCGTAACAGTTTTTCTTTCACGGTTTATTTTAGTTACCTCATGGAGCGTTCTTACATCAATTTTAAATCTCGACCAAAATCCTTCGGGAGTCTGTAAAAACAAATCTTCTTTGTCAGAGATTTCTCCTCCAATATAGTAAGGGAGTCCGCAATTTGCATATGAAACATATCCGCTTCTCTCAAATATGATTATCTCTGCATTTTCATCAAGTCTTCTGATTCTTGCTGCAGCCGTAGCACCGCCTGCAACTCCTCCAACAATAACTATCTTCATTTTTACACCTCCGTTATTTCTTTTAACGCTTTTTTAAACTGGAATGTAAAGAGTATTGCCGTAAATGTAACAGCAATAATATCCGCAACAGGTTCTGCCATATAGACCGCCTGTGTCTTGTCTGCCAAAATGCTTGGCATAATATAAATCAGCGGAAGGAGCAATACGAATTTACGCACAACTGCAACCACAATGGAGTTCGCCGCTTTGCCAAGAGATGTGAATGTCATCTGGCAGGCAATCTGAATGCCAAAGAGACCAAGTCCGCCAAGATATATTCTCAGCATCGGTGCTGCAAACTGTGCAAGGGATGCGTCTGATGTAAATATCTTAACAAACATCTGCGGTGCTATCATAACCGCCGCCCAGAGTGCGATGGAATATGTTAAACAAGTGATTAAAAGCAAACGAAATGTTTTCTTAACTCTACCCGCATTTTTTGCACCAAAATTGTAGCTTGTAATGGGCTGAGCACCTTGTGCAATTCCCTGCAGAGGTAACATTGCAAACTGCATAACACTTGTCATAATGGTCATAGCACCGACTGCAATATCTCCGCCATATTTAAGGAGTGAAGAATTAAAGCAAACGGAAATCACGCTTTCGCTTGACTGCATAACAAAAGCCGCTGTCCCGAGTGCGATGCAAGGCAGAATGATATCTGCCCGAAGTTTTAAGTTTTCTTTCTTTAGTTTGAGGAGTGTCTTCTTCCCGCAAAGGAAAGAGATAATCCATACACAAGAAAGCATTTGCGAAATAATGGTTGCAAGTGCCGCACCTTTTACACCCATTTGGAATCCAAAAATAAATATGGGGTCAAGCACAATATTACACACCGCACCGATAATTACCGAAACCATCGATATAGTGGTAAAGCCTTGCGCTGTGATAAATGTGTTCATACCCAAGGTCATCTGCACAAACAGAGTTCCGATGGCATATATGCTCATATAGTCGGTTGCATAGCCGATTGTGTTTTCGCTTGCACCAAAGGCAAGGAGCAAATCCTCGTTCCAGATAAGCAAAATTGCGGTCAGGATGACTGATACAACAATCTGCAGACTAAAGCAGTTGCCAAGCGTCTTTTCGGCGAATTCAATATCCTTTTCACCCATAAAGATAGACGCCCTCGGTGCACCGCCTGAGCTTACAAGAGCTGCAAAAGCTGCAACAAGCATAATAAGGGGCATACACACACCAACACCCGTGAGTGCCAAGCTACCATCACCAGGCATATGACCTATGTATATGCGGTCAACTATATTGTAAAGCATATTGATAAGCTGTGCCACAACCGTCGGAATAGACAGTCTGAACAAAAGCTTACCGATAGGCTCTGTCGCCAAAAATTCTTTTTTGTTAGTCATTTAATATAACACCTTATTTTCGTATATAATTCATCCAAACAACATCATCGCATTGCTTGATTTCTTTTAATTTAAATTCGGATAATGTGCTATCCATAAATAACGGTTTGTCCTCAGCATCTGCAACAATCGGCGCAACAACAAGACTAAGCTCGTCAATTACATCTGCACGCTGAAAATATCCATTTACAATGCTACCGCCCTCTAAAAGAATAGAGTTTATACCCATAAGGGTTTTAAGCTTTTCAAGAGCGATTTTAACATCAATTTCAGTCTCACCTGCAAAGATATACGGAATATACATACTCTGCAGATAGGCAAGATAACGCCCATCTGCTTGCTCGGTTAAAACTTCTATTATCTGTGCATCGCCATAGCCGGGATCTTCATCAATAATTTTATTGCTTTTCCAACCGAGTTTACCTTTTGGATCAAAACTGACTGCATAGAACCCCGACAAATTATCAGGAATAAAATCTTCTTTTTTCTCGATAGGCTCGTACCTTGCCAAATCAGGATACCAACCGCCTGTGAAACTGCTTTCCATCGTCACACGACCGCAAATAAAACCACTTGCGCCGTTTTTGTTATACTCACGATTTAACTCATAATAAATATCCGTAACCTTTTCACATTCCTGTCGGGACAAAAATTCTCCCGTAACCTTTCCGTCTATTGATGTCACCATATGACAGATTATGTGCGGTCTGTTCATAACATCACCTCTATATCAATTATACTATATATTCATAGGAATTTCAATAACGCCAAAACAATCCACAATTTTATCTAACATTTTTCTAGCACTTTTCTAGCGAAAACCCAAAAAATGCATCAAAAAGTGGCAATACGAAAGATGCGACAACAGCAAAGGCTTTGAAGGATTTTAACCCCTCAAAGCCCTGATTTTATGCGGTTTTTATTGTTTTTTAAGTTCTGCTAACTTCCTCTTATTTCGTCTATCTAAAAAGACTGTCTAACAGCTCGAAATGTCGTGTAGTTAACGCTACCTAGGGTTCGAATCCCTAACTCTCCGCCAAGTTTGAGGTTTCTGTTTCGGCAGAAACCTCATTTTTTTGTCAGTTCTCTCAAAAAGTTCCCTCAACATTTTACAATGCAACTACTCCTTCAAGAGCACTTAATGAATTGGCTTTTGATGTTGCATCAAGGTGTGAATAGATATTTGCAGTAGTAGAAAAATCACTATGTCCGAGCCAAGCCTGAATATCTTTCAAATCAACACCTTTTTGTTTTCCTTTATTCAGCAACAAAGAAGCACAAGTGTGTCGAAGATCGTGAAAGCGTATGTGACTGAGATTGTTTTTCTCTAATACAAGCTTAAATGATGAAGATATATAATCAGGTAATATTAAATTTCCCAATTCATCAACCATTACATAATCAAGCCATTCTTTTATGTAGGAACGCTTGAATTTCTTTTGATACATTTTCTGCTTTTCCTTTATCTCAAGCAAACGAACCTTCAATGTTTCTGTTAAAGGTAGTGCTCTTACACTTGATTTTGTTTTAGCACCGTCTTTTGCATCAATCTTTTTTTGCACCATCAATACAAGGTGTTGTCGCTTTATGATTGATATAAATAACATTGTTATCAAAATCAATGGATGACCATCTCAATCCAACTATTTCACTTCTTCTCAATCCATAAAAACCACCGAAAATAACCGGAAGTTCTAACTTGGTATCTTTAGTTACAATATTCTTCTTTCTGACGAGCATAAAGTAATCGAAAATGCTTTCGTGTATATCAAGGACAGCAAAATCTATGTTGAACTTCCCGAAGGTACAGCTTTTGATTACAACAACAGAATTACGGCAACTGTTACGGATAAGGACAATAATCCTGTTAAGGATATGAGTGTAACATTTACCGACAGCACCGAAAAGAGCGAAACAAACCTCACCAATGAAAACGGCAGGGCAACTGTTCCGCCTGTTAATATTGATTATACCGATGTAAACGGATACTCGGAGGTAGACGGATATATCGTAATTGTTGTTAATGAAGCAGGAGCGATTAAAAAAGCGTTTGTTACTCATACAGAGGATAACAAAATAACCGTAGAACTCCCCGAAAATGTGAAATTCGATTATGCTAGTTTGATGACTGCTACGCTATTTTTATGCAGCCAAGGTGTTGAGCCGATACTCAACCGGACTCATCCACCCAAGTTTCTCTTTAATTCTTTTCTCGTTATAATATTTTATATATCTTTCGATAGCTCCTTTAAGCTCATCGAAACTGTAATATGTAGTTCCGTAATACATTTCCTGCTTTAATATTCCAAAGAAATTTTCCATAACAGAATTATCATAACAATTACCCTTTCGGGACATACTTTGAAATATTTTGTTTTCTTTAAGTGCAAATGAATATGAACCCATTTGATATGCCCAACCTCTGTCGGAATGGAATGTTCTCCTATATGGGCAATCAGATGTTATTTCTATTGCTTTCTTTTGTGCAGATAATATCCCGATGGCTGACGGTGTCTGCGTTATACTGTAACTCAAAATTTCACCATTGAACATATCGAGGAACGGGTTTAAATACAATTTCTTAATCACCATTCTGCCTTTGTTGTCTATCTCATAATACTTAAATTCAGTAGTATCAGTAGTTATCTTTTGATGTGGTACAGATGTATTGAAACGACGATTAATTCTGTTAGGAGCTATTTTGCCAACATTACCCTTGTATGAATTATATCTGCGACTTTTACGAGTGAATGAGGTAACTTGAAAACCCAATTTTTGCATAATTCTTTGAACCTTCTTTTTGTTAACAAAAATATTTCTGTTTTGTAGTTCTCTATGTACTCGTCTGTAACCATAATCCTTGTGTTCAATATGTATTTTAGTGATCTCATCCTCTAATTGTTTGCTAGGATTTTCTCTGTCAAACCGCTTTTGCCAATACATATATGTCGCCTTTGGAAAACCAACTACTGCGAGAATGTCTTTTAATTTGAACTGTCCTCGGAGACTGTGGACGATTCTCGCTGTTTTTTCAGAAGAGTTTCCTCCTCTAAACGCAGTCTCCTCAATTCTTTTAAATATGCATTCTCTATTCTAAGTTTAAGTAATTCATTTTCAAGTTCTTTGATATGTTCAGCACTTGTATCAATGGATTGCTCTTCATTAGGTTTAGAAGGCTTTTTAAATTCTCGTATATCCAATGTTTTCTTACGACCTTTCTTTTTAGGTCTCAAAGCATCAGGACCGGCAATTCTAAAATCATTAACCCATTTTACAATTAAAGACGGATTTTTTATACCTTGTGACAGAGCCAATTCCTGATATGAGACTTCACTTGATAGATACAATTCTACCACAGAAAGTTTAAATTGAAAAGAGTAATCATTGTTTTTCCTTGAACGCATCAAACCATCATTGCCAAATTCTTTGTATGCTTTCA
>CADAVS010000085.1 GCA_902791425.1 uncultured Ruminococcus sp. | reverse complement strand
GTTCTTACAAAAAAGAAAAAGCTCTTAGACTTGGTTGCAAAAGAAGCAATATCTGATGAAGAATTCAAAGAATATAACAACGAATTAAGTATTCAGGTTAAAGAACTGAGAAAAAGACTTGCGGAACTTGAAGAAGAGGAACAGAAAAGTCTTGACTTGAAAGAATCAATTGATGAGCTTCGTTCAAGTATTGCCGATGAACTCAACTTCACAGAAGACCTCGGCAAAAATGTTGTAGATAGTTTCATAGATAAGATTGTGGTCTATAAAAGCGAAGTAGAAAATCAGATTGACTTAAAAATCTTTTTAAAACTCCTTCCTAACACTCCACAGAACTTTACGGAGGACTCACACATTTTAACTTTTAGTAACGGACAGATAATACAAACCAGAGGTGGTAATACAAGGTCGTTGAAAGCATATGATTTGACTTTCAATTATGAATTATGTTATCGCTTGGAATAATTATTAATGGTATAGAGAATGAATGCTAACGCATTCTCTATACCGCTTTATTTTTTTGCTTTCAACAATTTTGTGTATTGTCACAGTTTTATTGAATGTATAAAATCCTTGCAATTTGTTGAAAAATGCGGTAAAATACACATCATAAAATAAGAATTGATTAAGAACCTCGGTTTGTAGCGAATAATACATATGATTCGTGCGGATATAGAAACAGAGGTAAGTCCCGTTGTTGGAACAGAAAGACAGTCGGAGGAGCTTGTTCATTATCTGTTAAATGAGTTTGAAAGTGACCCGAAAAAGATTTGGGAGTCTAATATTTTCGGCAAATCGTTACACGAGCTTGTAAACGAGGGTTTGCATAATAAGCTATACAGAATGCCTGAGGATGCTCGCCTTAAAATTCAAGAAACACTGCAAAGAATTATAAACGAAGGAAGCGGAGGCTTGATTTGTATTATTCTTTGATATGAAATTAATTTAATATAAAAAATCTCCTTGCCTTGACGTGATGTCCAAAAGTCTAACATTTGAAGGTTACATCACCTTGAGGTAGGGAGATTTTTGTGTCGAGTTGTTAATTATTTTTCAATATTATTCTTCGGACAGGAGATTTCCACAAGATTTTCAATCATAGAGTGAAGAAGAGTGGCCTGCGTTGTATCGGAGGCTTTATAATACACTTCTTTTCCGTCGCGGCGGCTGACAATTAAATTGCTTGCCCGAAGTTGCTTTAAGTGGTGAGATACAGCCGGACTGCTCATTTCTGTTATTGCAGAAATATTGATAACACATTCTTCGCAATGGCAGAGGAGCCAAAAGATACGAAGACGGTTGCTGTCGCTCAACTGCTTGAATATGTTTGATACAATTTGAAAATTATCTGTATGCGTAGTATATTCGTGTATAACATCAGTATTTATATTGTGATTATGTGGTAATTCTATATTTGGCATAATGTTTGCCTCCTTGTTAAAAATATTCTAACATAAAACTTATAAAAAATAAAGAGTAAATATAAAATTATCTTGACATTTATTAATTTATAGTATATAATGTATACAATAATTAAACAATTGCTTAATCGTTGAAATGTTTTGAAAAATAAACGGAGGTAAAAATTATGAAGAAAACTTATAGAATAGAAGTTGATTGTGCGAATTGTGCGAACTTGATGGAAGATGCTACTCGCAAAACTGACGGAGTTAAAAATGCAACGATAAATTTTATGACCCAGAAAATGATTGTTGAATTTGAGGAAGGACAAGAACCTGACAAGGTTATGAATAATGTTTTAAAAGCGTGCAGAAAAGTCGAATCAGATTGCGAAATATATTTTTAGCATTAAAATGAAGCAGTAATTATATTCGGAAAGGAGCCTTAAAATGCAGGGAATTGTGATAGGTGTTTTACTTGCATTAGTAATAATAACCGCTGTTGTGTTATTGATTTACGCAGAAGGAAAAAGCGGCGGAGGAATGACAAAAAAACAACATAAAATGCTGGTGCGTATTCTTGTATCGGCTGTAATAATGTTTGTTATGCAATTTATATCGCCTGAAGTATTTGAAAAAATTGATAAATGTATGTTCCCGTCAGCAGGGCGTTTATTACGTTTCGTTGTATATCTGACGGATTATTTTATTATCGGTTATGATATATTAAAGAAGGCATTTGCAGGAATTAAAAATAAACAAATTTTTGATGAAAATTTTTTGATGGCCGTTGCAACAGTCGGTGCGATGGCATTGGCTATCTATGAAAACGGGGATTATGTTGAAGCAATAGCTGTTATGTTATTTTATCAAATCGGCGAGTGGTTTCAAAGCTATGCTGTGGGGAAAAGTCGTCGCAATATCAGTGAATTAATGGATATCCGTCCTGACTATGCAAATATTGAGCGAAACGGTACAATCGAACAGGTTGCCCCTGATGAAGTAGAAATCGGCAGCATTGTCGTTGTTCAGCCCGGGGAAAAGGTGCCTATTGATGGAATTGTATTAGAGGGAGCATCAACTCTTAATACAAGTGCGTTGACAGGGGAAAGTATGCCGTGTGAGATACAGACAGGTGATGAAGTTATAAGCGGATGCATCAATATGACAGGGGTACTTAAGATAAGGACTACAAAAGAATTTGGTGAGTCTACTGTTTCCAGGATTTTAGACTTAGTTGAAAATGCAAGCTCAAGAAAGTCAAAGTCGGAGGATTTTATATCGAAATTTGCAAAAATCTACACACCTGTTGTGTGTTACAGTGCGTTGACACTTGCGGTTATTCCGCCGATAATCCGTGGGTTGATTATGGGCGTTTCGGCTGATTGGGGTGTTTGGGTTTATCGTGCACTCACTTTTCTGATTATCAGCTGTCCGTGTGCTTTGGTTATAAGTATTCCATTGAGCTTTTTTGCAGGTATCGGCGGTGCAAGTAAAGAGGGCATTCTTGTGAAAGGCTCCAACTATTTGGAGATACTTTCCAAAACAAAATATGTCGTGTTTGACAAAACAGGAACATTGACGCAAGGTGTATTTGAGGTAAACGGTATTCATCATAATGAACTTGAAAATCAAAAACTTCTTGAATACGCTGCCTTAGCGGAAAGTGCGTCTTCGCATCCAATAAGCAAAAGTTTACAACGTGCATATGGTAAAGAAGTTGACCGCAATCGTATAAGCGATATTAGGGAAATTAGCGGAAATGGTGTTGTTGCCGTTGTTGACGGAATAAATATTGCGATAGGCAACGATAAGTTGATGAAGTATCTCGATGTTGAGTATATCCCCTGTCATCATACGGGTACGATAATTCATATGGCGATAGACGGAAAATACGCAGGACATATTGTGATTTCTGATATTATAAAGCCAAATTCAAAGAAAGCAATAGCTGATTTGAGGTCATCGGGAGTTGAAAAAGCTATTATGCTGACAGGTGATGCACAAAAGGTTGCAAATCAGGTTGCAAAAGAACTTGGGATTGATGTATTTTACAGCGAACTGCTCCCTGAAGGTAAGGTAGAAAAGGTTGAAGAGTTATTGAACACGAAAACAGGCAATGGCAAACTTGCCTTTGTAGGTGACGGAATTAATGATGCTCCTGTTTTATCAAGAGCGGATATAGGCATTGCTATGGGTGCAATGGGGGCTGATGCCGCAATAGAGGCGGCTGATGTAGTTTTGATGGATGATGACCCTGTGAAGATTTCAAAGGCAATGAAGATATCAAGAAAATGCTTGAAGATAGTTTATCAAAACATCTCAATGGCTTTAGGCGTTAAATTTGTTTGCTTAATTCTTGGTGCATTTGGTATCGCAAATATGTATCTTGCAATTTTTGCAGACGTTGGTGTTATGATTATAGCAGTTCTCAACGCAATGCGTGCTTTGTTTACCAAAAAGCCTTGATTTATGATATGCGACATTGTATTTGAAATATTCAATTCACAATTTGTTTACAATATTTGGAATAAATTTCTCTTGTTTATTTTCATTTGTTATGTTACAATAGTATAAATTGATATAATAAATAGGAGGCGTATAAGAATGAAAGAAAGACTGTCTCAAATCTCTCCCGCGGTGATGAAGCTATCGCAAAAATGTATAATGAGAGGCAAAATTGATACGTCTCTTTACGAGAAGTATGACGTGAAGAGAGGTTTGCGTGATATTAACGGAAAAGGTGTGGTTACAGGGTTAACCGAAATATCGGAGATACATTCCACCAAGGTCGTTGACGGAGCGGAGGTTCCGTGCGAAGGTGAACTCTATTATCGCGGATATAATATCAGAGACCTTGTTAAAGGATTTTTGAATGACAGGCGGTTTGGCTTTGAGGAAACAGCTTATTTATTAATATTCGGAGAGCTGCCAACGGCTGATGAACTAAAGGAATTTAATTCTGTATTAGGTAATTACAGGTCATTGCCTGTAAATTTCGTGACAGACAACATACTTAAGGTCGCAAGCTCCGATATGATGAATATGCTTTCCCGCTCTGTGTTGACATTGTATGCATATGATTCCAATGCCAATGATTTAAGTATTCAAAATGTTTTGCGGCAATGTCTGGAATTGATAGCGTTGTTCCCGGTCTTAGCAGTTTATGGATATCAAGCGTATAACAGATATTACAAAGGGGAAAGCCTTTTTATTCACAAACCCCAGGAAAATTTAAGCACTGCAGAAAATATACTTCTGCTGTTGCGTCCTGATGAAAAGTATACGGATTTAGAGGCTAAAATACTCGATTTAGCCCTTGTTTTACAAGCTGAACACGGTGGAGGTAATAACTCTACATTTACAACTCACGTAGTTACTTCATCGGGTACAGACACGTATTCAGCAATTTCGGCGGCATTAGGTTCTCTTAAAGGTATAAGACACGGCGGTGCGAACGTCAAGGTTGTTAATATGCTTGAAAATATCAGAGAAAATGTATCTGATTGGACAGATGATGCAGAAATAAAGGCTTATCTCAAGAAGATAATTGATGGTGAAGCCTTTGATAAGTCAGGTTTGATTTATGGAATGGGACACGCAGTATATTCACTTTCCGACCCAAGAGCTGATATATTTAAAGCCTTTGTTAAAAGACTTGCTGCGGCAAAAGGCTATGAAAAGGAATATAATCTGTGCGAGAAGATTGAAAATCTTGCACCTGAAGTAATAGCGGACAAGAGAAAGATATATAAAGGTGTAAGTGCCAATGTTGACTTTTACAGCGGTTTTGTTTACGAAATGTTAGGATTACCGAGGGAGTTGTATACTCCATTGTTTGCAGTTGCACGAATTGCAGGCTGGAGTGCCCACCGTATTGAAGAGCTTTTGAACGAGGGTAAAATAATAAGACCGGCGTACAAATCAATTGCACCAAGAAGAAATTACGTTGAAATGAAGTTGAGATAAGACGTTATAATAATTAATTATTACATAAAATAAAGCCGGCACAATACCGGCTTTATTTTATGAGTTTAAAAAAGCTTGTTCTGTTTCGTGTTTGCTTTCTCTTCGCATTAAGTTTTTAATTGAGTCAGAGGCAGGCATTCCCTCGAAAAGAATTTTATATGCCTCATTTACAATAGGCATTTCGACATTCATTAAATCTGCGAGTTCCTTTGCCGCCTTACAGGTCTTTATGCCTTCAACAACCATTTTGACTTCGGCAGTTGCCTCCTCAGGGGTTTTTCCTTGACCTATTAAAATGCCTGCACGTCGATTACGTGAATGCATACTTGTGCAGGTTACAATCAAATCTCCAATGCCTGACAGACCATTAAATGTCTCTGCCTTTGCACCCATTGCAACACCAAGACGTGCGATTTCAACAATTCCTCTGGTAATAAGAGCTGCCTTTGTGTTGTCGCCTAATTTAAGTCCGTCTAAAATACCTGCACTCAAAGCAATAACATTTTTTAATGAACCTCCCAGCTCAACACCAAGCATATCAGAATTTATATAAACTCTGAAGTTAGATGATGTCATAATATCTTGTATCTTCTTAGCCACAGCCTCGGAATTGGCGGCGATTACATTGGTGGTAGGAATGCCGCGTGATACCTCTTCGGCGTGGCTCGGTCCCGACATAACGGCAATTTCGCAGTTTGGGAGTTCTTCTTTCAAAACTTTCGATATTGTTAAATGGGTTTTATCTTCCAAACCTTTGGAAATATTAAGTATTGTCTGACCTTCTTTTAAATAAGGTGCAAGAGTAGAGGCCGTACTTCTGACTGCGTGTGACGGAGTGGCAATAATAATTAGGTCTGCATCACCGCATTTTGAAATGTCTGATGTAAATTGAACACTTTCGGGAATTTTTACTCCCGGAAGATATGGCTTATTTTCATAATACTTTTTTAGATTATCAGATTCCTCTTTTAAGTATGACCACATAAGAATATCGTGACCGTTTTTTGCTAACATTATGGCAACAGCAGTTCCCCATCCGCCTGAGCCGATAATATTTATTCTTGCCATTTATATAACCTTCTTTCTAAATAATTGTCGGTACAATGATTACTTCTTTTTGCCTGTAATTTTATTTTCTTCGCCTTTTATGAGCCTGACAATATTTGTTTTGTGCTTATATATGGCAAGAACTGCAAGTATTATACAAAAAATCAGATATGGAATATTGTCGGTTTCAAATATTAAAGGCAAGACAATAAAAAGAACTGCTCCCAACACACTGCCTAATGAAACATATTTTGTTATAGCCATAACCAATATAGATATTATTAATATTACAAGAGCTATCTTCCAATTTGCAAACATAAGAGCTGTTACCGACACCAAAATACCTTTGCCGCCTTTAAATCCAAAGTAAAGTGGGAAGTTGTGTCCCAATACAGCACCTATACCTGCGGCATATATTCCAAGTTTGACGTTTTCGGCACCAAGAGAAGTGTTGTATGCAACGATAATTGCAACTATACAACTAATTGCCGACTTTAGACAATCACCCAAAACAACAAAAGCTGCTGCTGATTTTCCATATGTACGCAATGCGTTTGTTGCACCTGCGTTTCCGCTCCCGTGATTTCTGATATCGTCACCGCTTGATTTAATTTTTCCAACAATAATTGCTGAATTAATACTTCCAATCAAATATGAAACAATTGCTATTGCGATTAAAATAAGCTCTAACA
>CADAVS010000084.1 GCA_902791425.1 uncultured Ruminococcus sp. | reverse complement strand
TTCAGCAAAGGAAAAGCCACAGATTGCAGAGGTTTTGGCAGTTGGTCCCGGCGGTGTTGTTGACGGCAAAGAGGTTAAGATGGAGCTTGCAGTAGGTGACAAGGTTATTATGAGCAAGTACGCAGGCACAGAGGTTAAGCTTGACGGCGAGGAATACATTATTCTCAGACAAAGCGATATCCTTGCAAAGATTGACTAATTTGATTTAAGACTTTTAAATCTTAAAATCGCAAAGCTCTTGTCATATTATACCTGCTGATGAGAGAAATCTACAATAACTATTGCCGTGGCAGGACGGCAGAATGGAGATATGATTATGGCTAAACAGATTTTATTTGGAGAAGACGCAAGACGTGCTCTTGAAAAGGGCGTAAATCAGCTTGCTGATACAGTTAAAGTAACACTTGGTCCCAAAGGCAGAAATGTTGTACTTGATAAGAAGTACGGTGCTCCCCTCATCACAAACGATGGTGTTACAATTGCAAAGGAAGTAGAGCTTGAAGACCCATTTGAAAATATGGGTGCACAGCTTGTTAAGGAAGTTGCTACCAAAACAAACGATATCGCAGGTGACGGTACAACAACCGCTACACTTTTGGCTCAGGCTCTTATCCGCGAGGGTATGAAGAACGTTGCAGCAGGTGCTAATCCTATGATAGTAAAGCGTGGTATGGCTAAGGCTGTTGACGCTGCTGTTGCCGAAGTTGTAAAGAACAGCAAAAAGGTTGACGGCAAAGACGACATTGCAAGAGTTGCATCAGTTTCTGCCGCTGACGAAAATATCGGTAACTTAATTGCAGATGCTATGGAAAAGGTTACAAGCGACGGTGTTATTACTGTTGAGGAGTCAAAGACAGCCGAAACATATTCAGAGGTTGTTGAAGGTATGCAGTTTGACAGAGGTTACATCACACCTTATATGGTAACAGATACAGATAAGATGGAAGCTGTTATTGATGATGCATACATCCTTATTACCGACAAGAAAATTTCAAATATTCAGGAAATCTTACCTCTTCTTGAACAAATTGTTCAGTCAGGCAAAAAGCTTGTTATTATTGCTGAGGATATCGAAGGCGAAGCACTTTCAACACTTATTGTTAATAAGTTAAGAGGCACCTTCACTTGTATCGGCGTTAAAGCTCCGGGCTTTGGTGACAGAAGAAAAGAAATGCTCAAGGATATCGCAATCCTCACAGGCGGTCAGGTTATCTCTGAGGAAATCGGTCTTGAGCTTAAAGATGCAACAGTTGACCAGCTCGGCCGTGCCCGTCAGGTTAAGGTTCAGAAAGAGAACACCATTATTGTTGATGGTCTTGGTGATAAGACAGAAATTGCAAACCGCGTAAGCAATATCAGAAATCAGATTGAAGAAACAACCTCCGAATTTGACAAAGAAAAGCTTATGGAACGTCTTGCTAAGCTGGCAGGCGGTGTTGCGGTTATCAAGGTTGGTGCTGCCACCGAAATCGAAATGAAGGAAAAGAAGCTGAGAATCGAGGACGCTCTTGCCGCAACTCGTGCCGCTGTTGAAGAAGGTATTGTTGCCGGCGGCGGTACTGCGTTCATTAACGCTATCCCTGCAGTTGAAAAGATTGTTGCTGAAACAACAGGCGACGAAAAGACAGGTGCACAGATTGTTCTCCGTGCTCTTGAAGAACCTGTTCGTCAGATTGCTTACAACGCAGGTATCGAAGGCAGTCTTATCGTAAACAAGATTAAGGAAAGCGAAGTAGGTATTGGCTACAATGCTTTAATCGACGAATATATGGATATGCTCAAGGGCGGTATCGTTGACCCGACAAAGGTTACACGTTCAGCTTTGCAGAACGCATCAAGCGTAGCTGCTATGGTTCTCACAACAGAAAGCCTTGTAGCAGATAAGCCGGACCCGGCTGCTGATGCGGCAGCTGCCGCTGCAATGGCAGGTGCAGGTGCAGGCGGTATGTATTAATATCGAATTTCTAAACTTGCAGTA
Organism: uncultured Ruminococcus sp.; assembly: GCA_902791425.1. GTDB lineage: Bacteria > Bacillota > Clostridia > Monoglobales > Monoglobaceae > UMGS1820. The sequence goes on along the minus strand of CADAVS010000084.1, from coordinate 5,148 downwards.
TTAAAAAACCGCAGAAACGAAATCAATCGTTTCTGCGGTTTTTATTACATATTCTATCAAACCGATTATTTTGTGTCGTACCAGCTTTTGCCCACATTCATATCTACAGATAGAGGAACGGATAATGGATATGCATTTTCCATCTCCTCTTTTAAAATCTTTGATGCGATTTCAACTTCGCTTTTTGGAGCCTCCACAATAAGTTCGTCGTGAACCTGAAGCACAAGTCTTGCCTTGAGGTTGTTTTCTTTCAATCGTTTGTATACGTTGACCATAGCAATCTTAATTATATCAGCCGCACTGCCTTGTATGGGAGCATTCATAGCAACACGCTCGCCAAAGGCACGCATCACGTGGGAGCTCGCCGAAAGCTCAGGCAGATATCTGCGTCTGCCCGACACCGTTGTTATATATCCCTTTTGTTTTGCATTCTCAACAGTTTGTTTCATATATTCAGCCACCTTGTCATAATGTGCAAGATAACCGTCTATATATTCTTGTGCTTCTTTGCGTGTTGTGCCTATATCCTGAGCAAGAGAGAACGCACCTATTCCGTATACGATACCAAAGTTTACTGCCTTTGCTCTTGAACGCATCTGCGGTGTTACTTCTGAAAGGGGAACGCCAAAGACGTTGGAGGCTGTTTGAGCGTGAATGTCCTCACCGCTTAAAAATGCCTCTTTCATAGAAGTATCGTCAGCAATGTGGGCAAGTACACGCAACTCTATCTGCGAATAGTCCGCATCAATCAACACCCAATCCTCGTTTTCGGCAATAAACATTTTGCGTATCTCTCTGCCAAGCTCCGTTCTGACGGGAATGTTTTGCATATTCGGTTCTGTACTGCTTATGCGTCCTGTGCTTGTCACCATCTGATTGAACTTAGAGTGTATTCTGCCTGTATTCTCGTTTACAACACTGCTGAGCCCTGTCACATATGTGGATTGCAGTTTTGCAAGCTGTCTGTATTCCAATATCTTTTCAGCGATAGGATGCTTGTCACGGAGCTTTTCCATAACGTCAACATTGGTGGAGTAGCTTCCGCTTTTGCTCTTTTTACCAAAGGGCAGCCCCAACTTTTCAAATAATATAACGCCTAACTGCTTAGGAGAATTTATATTGAATTCTTCGCCTGCAAGGGAATATATTTCGTCACGGATAAGCAAAATACGAGAGCTGATCATCTCTCCAAAATCTTTTAATGCATTTTTGTCTATATACATACCGCGTATTTGTAAGTCAGCAAGAACAGCGGTAAGAGGAAGCTCTATATCCATATACAGGCTCTCTTGTCCGTTTTCTTTTAACAATGCGGACATCTTGCCATACAACTCCTCAATAGCGAAAAGTCTGTTTAAGATTTCCGATTTTTCGTCATTGCTATCCCCATTTAACACGCCAAGCATAGAGATTTGAGTATCGTTATTTTTGTTGCTGTTGCCGCCTATGGCTTTGTCTAAATATTTCAGACAAAGACTTTCAAGGGTGTAGTCCGAATGTGATGGGTCCAATATATACGCCGCAAGCATAATGTCAAATTCAATTCCGTTAAAATCCGCATCGGCTGTATCTATGCCAAAATCAGATAATGAAATTATATCTTCTTTTATATCAAAGCCTATCTTTTTTATTTTATTATCTGCAAAGAATTTAGTCATACTCTGCTTGTCCGCCTTGGCATATATAGCCGTGTCGGAGGTACATTCTTTTACATACAAATAGCCGTTGCTTGAAATATAGCTGACAGTATTTTTTATATTCAAAATATCCTCAACAGAGGCGAGCATTCCCTTGCCCTCTATAACATCGGTTGTGTCATTATTTTCCGCTTTTATATCAAGCTTTTTAATAAACGAGTTGAAGTTTAAGCGTTTAAAAAGCTTTAAAAGCTCTGCGTTGTTGTATTCCTTTATAAGTGCGTCATCAAAATCAAAATCAATGGGAACATTGCGGTCGATGGTCGCCAAACGATAACTCATAAAGGCGTCTTCCTTGCCCTCCACAAGCTTTTTGCGAACGCTTGGTGTTACATCAAGTGCATCTGTATCCGCATAAATATTCTCAATGCTCTTATAATTTTGTATCAGCGACATAGCTGTTTTTTCACCTATTCCCTTAACACCGGGAATATTGTCCGAGGTATCACCCATAAGAGCTTTTACATCTATAAAGGCTTTTGGCTCTATTTCGTACTTTTCGACAAATTCCGCCTCACCATAGTCTGTGGTTGAGGTCTGTCCCATTCTTGTTATAACAAGCTTGATTACAGTATTGTCAGATGCAAGCTGAAGGTCATCCTTATCGCCCGTCAGAATACGGCACTCTGTTTTTCTCTCGTCACACATTCTTGAAACCGTACCTATTATATCATCAGCCTCATAGCCGGGAAGCTCAAGACATAGGCAGTTCATTGCCGACAAAACCTCTTTAATAACAGGAATTTGGGCAAGGAAGTCCTCAGGTGCAGGCTTACGCTGAGCCTTATACTCTGTATACATTTTGTGTCTGAAGGTTTTTTCTTTGACGTCAAAAGCCACACAGAGCATATCTGGCTTTTCCTCGTCAAGGTATTTGAACAGTATGTTCAAAAAACCATATACCGCATTTGTGGGCGTGCCGTCAGGTGCTGTCAAGGGCCGTATGCCGTAGTACGCTCTGTTTAATATGCTGTTTCCGTCAATAATCAATAATTTTTTCATTTGTTGTTCCTCTTTGAAGAATTATATTTATTTTAAAATACCACATTTTTTTATCTTTGTCAATTTTGAAAGGGGTGATGAATAAATTGCCGAAACAACACTGCCAAGTGTGAGAGAACAGGTAAATATATTGCTGAGTGCAACCATAAGTATAAACGCTGTCATTTTTCCGTAGGGCAGTATAAAATATATCACCGAAAAACGAAGTGCAAAGTCGAGTATGGAAAATACCAACATTCTGACCTGCTTGCCCATTCCGTTTAATATGGAACAGGATAGGGAGTCAATAAACATTATGGGACAGAGCGGTGCAAGATAAACCACAACCCTTGATGCCGCATCCGTTCCGTAAAACATACAGCTCAGCTTGTCGCCGAACAGCAAAAAAATTACACTGATTAAACATCCGATACCAATACCTGCCTTGTAAACCTTTATAGCGGTATGTCGCAAACGTTGCTTGCCGTGAGTGCCCGCCCTTGAAAACTCAGGCACAAGCAATGACATTACCGAGCCTGCAAGGCTCAATGGCAGAACAAGCAGGGGCATTGCCATTCCGTGAATTATGCCCAGAGATTGTATTGCGGAAGAATGGGTTAAGCCTCCGCGTTCAAACGCAGACACAATCAAAACCTCCTCCTGCATTCTAAATCCACTGCTACACAGAGAGGTTATCATCGACGGCAAGGATACACCCAACAGCCGAAATATAATATCCTTGTTCTCAGGACAAATATCGTCAGATAAAGAAAACCCATAAGCGTTCTTTTCTTCACGCAAGTAGAATACAGAAAGATACGCACAGGATGAAAACTCACCTATTGATATACCTGCAAAGACAGCCGCACAGCCGTATTCTATGCCGTAGGGCAAGAAGAAATCAAGCAGAGTGCGAATAGATATAAACTTGACTATCTGTTCAAGAATTTCTGAAGATGCCGGCGGAAGAATTTTGCGTTGGGCATAAAAGCAACCTTTTAAGCAATATGATATTCCCATAAAAATTACACTTGGTGCAAGGGTGCAAAGACTTGTGGATACTCTGCTGTCACCCAATATATTATTTGCAAGATATGGCGAAAATATAAAAGTTATTATTATAACTGATATACTCAATACAACAACGCCGTATATAGCGTCGTGCATACAGCACCTGACAGCATTTGGCTTTTTGAGTTCCATATATTCCGAAACGGTTTTGGATACGGCAACACCAAGCCCTGCTGTAGAAAAAGTCAGCATTACGCTGTGCAGAGAAAACCCCAATGACAATAATCCCATTCCCTCTGTTCCGAGCATATGAGAGTAATAGGCACGAAAGCAGAAGTCAAACAGCTTGGCAATTATGCCCGAAATACCGAGTATAATAATATTTTTTATAAATCTGTGCTTAGACATAAACTACCTCTTATTAATTTTGAGTAAAATTTTTATAAATCTATTTCAATTTTATGCTTTATATGTTAAAATAATGAAATGTAAAACTATTGAAAGGAAGATTGTCAATGCTTCATATAGAAGAGGTTATTGTGGTTGAAGGCAAGTACGACAAGGAACGGCTGAAAAGCATTACCGATGCACCGATAATTTGTACCCACGGCTTTGAGCTGTACCGCTCCAAACGAATAATAAACAGTATAAAGACAATGGCATCAAGCAGAGGAGTTATTGTTCTTACCGACTCCGACCGAGCGGGCTTTAGAATAAGAAACTACATAAAACAATGTTTAGGTGAAAGCGTTGACGTAAAACACGCATATATACCGCAGCTTAAGGGTAAGGAAAAACGCAAAGACAAGGCAGGGGCAGACGGAATTTTGGGTGTTGAAGGAATGTCCGAAAAGTTACTTGAAGAAATTTTGATTAAAGTTGCAAACGCCAAATACAGCGAACACACCAACCTTAAGCCTGTGGACAAAGCCACATTTTATGCAGACGGCTTTTCAGGCAAGCCCGACAGTGCCGAAAAACGAAACAAACTTGCAAAGCTTATGAATTTGCCGAATATGTCCGCAAATGCTTTGCTTGATATCATCAATAAGACGTACGGCTATGATGAGTACAAGGAATACGTAAAGAAACTGTAGGTTTTGATTTGGAACTTTATGCAAATATATGTGTTGATATAAAGTCAATAATTTATAAAATGTAATTCCCCAATCGGCTATTGCCGAACGGGACAATGTAGGCATTGTCCCCTACAATTATATAACAAAACAGACACCCAAACAGGTGTCTGTGGCATACACATCATTTTTCTTACATACGATTCGACGCCGAACATACGTTCGGCACTTCCTCACTGCGTTCGGTCGCTCGCGTGCATCGTTCGTCCACAGGCCTTCGCTCTATAACAAAACAGACACCCAAATAGGTGTCTGTTTTGTTATGGAGCGGAAGACGAGATTCGAACTCGCGACGTTCACCTTGGCAAGGTGACGCTCTACCA
>CADAVS010000083.1 GCA_902791425.1 uncultured Ruminococcus sp. | reverse complement strand
TTGATTGTTCTTTTAAATTATGACGAATTATTTTCTTCATAAACGCGTGTTCAGATACACCGCTGTAAATGATGTTTGCACCCAAATCGGTGATATATTCCTCCAATCTTTCGGATACTGATATTGGCATTACAACATAATCATAGTCAAATCGCTTTATAAGTATAACGGCAATTATACCCAACAGCTTGTTTGTATCTACCAATTGGCCTGATGTGGTGTATAGAATAATATCCTGACCATTGTCGGCAATATCTGCGGAGAATTGTTTTATCGCATTTGCAATCGCTCTCTTTTCGATTGTGCCGAGCAGAACTTCAAGTATTTCAGAAACGCTCTCCGACCTTGTTCTGATTTCCATATTTATTGAATAATACTTACTTTTCAGACTGTTTAATATATCCTGAGTATAGTGCAGCTTGCTGTCAGATAAAATGATAGGCTCTTTTAAATTTTTGACATTTGCCCTGAAAAACACATTGTTGAAAAAGATATTTTCGATTATGCTCTCGCTTTCGGAATTAAAGCTTGAACCGTCGGCTTCGATAAACTCTATTTCGGGATAGAAAAATCCCTTGCCGCCTGCAATGTTTATGTGAAGTGCGGAGTCTAAGTTATAGTATCTGACGCATCTGCGTGTTATGGGCAGAGTCTGCTCCTTGAAGTTGTAAAGCAATGCACCCGATGAGGTTATTCCTGCAGAGAGTGCATTTGCCAAAACAGAGCATACAGGGGAGGAGTCAAAGCTGAGCCCGACCGATTTGTTGTTAAACATTGTGCCGTATGCGGCACCTAATTTAGTCATAAATTCAGGTGTTACCTCTATATTAATCTCGCCGCAGATTTTGCCGTTCCTGAAAAGATGCTCTGTGCCTACGCTGCCCCACACAAGGTTGTCGGACAGACGTGTGCCTTGCATAATTCTTTTGTTGGGCCAAATTTTTACACCTGTATTAATGGTACAGTCAGACTCAATTCTGCAACCCCCTCCGACAACCGCGTTTTCCAATACTTTTGAGCTTGCTCCAAGGCTTACGTTGTCGGCAAGAATTCCACCCTGAACTGTGGCGTTGACAGAGATATTACAGCCGTTGCCCACAATGCAATGGGATAAACTCGCATTTGATTTTATTGTTGTGCCTGAACCTACATAGGTGTTGCCTTCTATTTTGGAGCCGCGTTCAATACAGCAATCTGTTGATATATATACGGGTGTTTCTATGCTGACATCATTTTCAATTTTTACGTCACCTTCAAGCCAAAAGCCCTCTTTTACTTCCTTGGCGTTTAGCTTTACCCTCAGCTTTTTGTTTAGTATATCAGAGTGGCATTGCTTGTAATCCTCTATATTTGTTATGGATATTGAGTGTGCGTCAGAAATATAACCTAAAATATTCATATTACTTTTAAGAGCAGCTCTTAAAAGCTCCGTTCCGTTTATATTGATGCTGTTATCCTTTAATAGATTATATGCGTTGGGGGATAAAATATATATTCCCTCTGTTTCGTGAAAGGAGGGGTCAAAGCGGTATCCCGTATCAGATATTTCAGTTATATATCCCATTGGATTGGAGATTACAATATTACCCATTGATTTTTCGGTTATCGGTCTTAAAACTGCCGTTATGTCAGGGTGGTTCAGGGCGTGTGCCTGGATAACGGCACTTAAATCTGTATTGGTAATAAGGTTGCTTTCAACCAGAACACAGCCGTCTGAATTGGAGATAGAGGAGCTGCAGGATATTCCGTATTCGCACAGATATGACTTTATATGCGAGGAAATGGGAATACCCATTACGGGAGTGTTGCCTGTTTCGTTTCCCGAAAGGAGCGGGTTTAAGGTTGTGAGTGAAGAGGGGAGTATAAGCCTTGAGTTCATATAAGTTTACCTCGTTTCGTATATAATGATTTATGTATATCAAACACCCCTTTTATTATGCGACAAACGTAAAAAAATATGCGATATATTAAAAAATGACGGTCGTTGAATTTTCGGATATTTTATGATATAATAGAAAACATATAAATTTGGAGGATAAAATTATAATGGCAGAACAATTGAGATTTTATATATGTGATGATGAACATCTGCACGCAAAAGCCCTTAAAGACAGAATAAGTAACTATATGCAAACAAAATTTAACGATAGCAAATCGTATAGTATATCTGTTTTTGATAATGGCGATTGTTTGTTAAAAGAATTTGACAGACGATTTGCCGATGTTGTTCTTTTGGATATAGATATGCCCAAAATGAATGGCTTTGAAATAGCATCTTTACTTCAAAAACGAAAAGAAGATATTTTGATTATGTTTGTGACAAACCACGAGGACAGAGTTTATCAATCTTATGAATATCACCCATTTTGGTTTATCCGCAAAAGCCATTTGTCAGATTTGGATCTCATACTTCCTAAGCTGATGCGAAAAATTGAGGTGGAACGAGAAAAGAAGAAGCTTACATATAATCTTGAAACGGAAAACAGAACAGTAGAACTTAATATAAATACACTTATATATATTGAATCCTATAAAAATGACATAATCATAAAAGATAAAATTGCAAATGATATGCAAGTTAGGTGTAAAATGTCAAGTGCGGAAAAACAATTGTATCCCTTCAACATTATTCGCATACAAAACGGAATATTGGTAAATTGCAGATTTATTTCAAAAATAACGAGCAGAGAAGTTATATTAACAACAGGTTCTGCCTTTGGTTTAAGCCGTTCACGAATTAAAATCGTAAAAGATGAATATCAAAATTATGTAAGGAGTAAATTGATATGATCGAGATTATATTTGAAACAGGCATAAATCTTATTGAAACCCTAATCTCTACAGATTTTATTACTAAATATTTAGGAACGAAGTATGATGGTGCAAAAAAATATATAGGATTTTGTGTTTGTTGGTTTGCTGCTTTTGCAGAACTTTGCATAATAAATAGCATTGTGGAGTTTGAAACGTTAGCGGTATATATACCTATAATAATTTATTTCATCTATGCTGGGGTGTGCTTAAAAGGCGGGATATGGCTTAAACTATGGATTTCGTTTTTAACACAGTTAATGATATATGGAATAGCAGTTATAAGCAACTTGATAATTTGTTACATTATAGGATATAATCCGAATGATGTTATAACTATATTTAACGCGAATCGTATAGTTGTTGTTATAATATCAAAAATAATTCAATTTTATGCGACACGTATTATTTTGAGGACAAAAAGTAAAAGTCCAATGAATAGCCACTATGGACTTATGCTCATCATTATACCTGCTGTATCACTTATTTCGATTGGTGCCTTAATGAAGGCTTCGATATATGATTCTGAAATAAAATTTTACATATTGATAGGAATGGGAGGTATAGTTCTTGCTGATATAATAACATATTATTTCTTTACTGTAATAAACAAAGAATATGAGAATAATTTAAAAGCCAAACTGCTTGAACAGCAGAACGAAAATTTAAAAAACAATATAGATGACAATGAAGCCTTTGTAAATGAAATGAAGGCGGTTCGTCACGATATAAAGCATCAGCTTTTAACTATATTGAAATACATAGACGATAATAAAACTGATGAGGCAAAAGAGTATATATGGGTATTAACAAATGACTATTTACCGCATATTCTCAGCTATATTGATACAGGTAATACGGTGTTTGATGCGGTTGTAAATTCAAAAATAGCAATATGCAATCAAAAACATATTTTTATGGAAGTAAATATAAAAAATGGAACTGATTTTCAACTGTCCCAAACTGAGATAGCAATCTTGTTTGGCAACCTGTTGGACAATGCCATAGAAGCCGCAGAATTTACTGATGAAAAAAGAATAACTTTAGATATACGAACAAATGAGGGATATCTGATTATATCTGTTAAAAATAGTATCAAATCATCTGTTTTGCACACTAATGAAGAACTTGCTACCTCAAAGAGCGACAAAAAACTTCACGGAATAGGTATTAAATCTATCAAGAACGTTGTGAATAAGCACAACGGAATGATACAGTTTTATGAAGAAGAAAATCAGTTTTGTTGTCATATTATGATTGCTATAAATGAATAAATTTAAAAATAATCCTCGCCGTAGGATTATTTTTTTGCCAATTTTACCAAAATTGTGTTAGCTATCACATTATTTGCGTCAGCCGTCACAAGCTATGTAAATTTTGTAATATAAGTGATATAATCAAATTATCAGAAAGGAGGAATAAATGAATAGGTTAGCAAATGTTATTACAGATTATTATTGTAATAAAAATATAATTGCAGAAGATAAGAAAGAAATATATTGCTATGGATTTAGGCTTATAATAGCAGACATAATCAATTATACAATAATTTTAGCATTAGGAATTGTTATAGGCAGGATATTGGATAGCGTAGCATATTTAATAATATTATGTGGCATAAGGCAATTTACCGGCGGATTTCACGCAAAAACTTTTACTGTATGCAGAATATCATTTATTACTGCATATATAAGCGTTTTGGTTATATCACATTTTCTTTCGAATATCTGTATATGGGGTATCGCTTTAATAAATATAGCTTGCTTTATATTTATTTCTTATTTTGCACCGATTGAACACCCCAATAAGCCTATGACTCCGTTGCAAAAAAAACAAAACAAACTAAAATCAATAATAACATCAGCGGTTGCATCTATAGCCTCAATTATTTTTGTAGCTATTGATATAACGATAGGTGTTACTATATCCATAACATTATTTGCTGTAGTTGCTTTAATGCTTATCAGTTTAATAATAAGAAAGGAGGGCAAAGGAAATGTTTAATTGGATCAGCAATTTATTTGCAGGAGCCGCTTTAGATGCTGCTATTTATTCAGCAGGATTGGCATCTACAGGTGGGGTACATCAGATGAAAGAGCCGAAAGGCTTGCAGAAATTAGCAGAAGAAAGCAAAAACTGCAAAAACAAATAAGTTGGTGATTAGTATGTAGGCATATCATCGGACAAACGTTAGAGAAAAACATTTTTATTTCAAATTAGAAAGGATAAGCACTATGAAAAAATTTAAAAAAGTTTTAGCACTATATCTAATAGCTATAATGACTTTTTCGCTTATAAATGTAGGTGCATATGCTCAAGAAAATGAGTATGAAGTAGATGTTCCTATTATTTCTGTGAGAGAAGGTGCAACAGAAAGCGAAATAAATGAGGCTATACAGCAAGCAGCAAATGACGATTTATCGCAACCAAGAGCAAGTGTTTTGGTTATAAAGCCATTTTTAATTCGTTCTGGAAACACATCTTCCTGTCAACTATATTTAAGTTGGAGTTGTCCGGGATATCAATGTAGTATGATTAGCTTTTCTTCATTAAGGTTACATAACAATTCAGTATTGTCGCCTGTTACATATTCTAATATAGGGGGATCGACTATACAATGTCAAACTGGCTCAAACGGTTCTGCTTTTGTTTTAAATGTTACTATACCAACGTCAGTCTCGACTGTGTATGCGACTTCAACTAATGTAATGGCTTATATCTTAACCGAAGGCTGGGTTAGTACAACATCTTTTACAGGAAGGGTGCCATTCAATTAAATGGATAATGCTCAACGTCTAATAGAACAATATAAGAACAAAGTTATAAATATTGGAATAAAAAATTCATTTAACTTGTTTGAGGATTGGCTAAAAAAGGATTATGTTATTTCAACCAATTTTGAGGAGTGTGAGGATATAAAAAGAGCTGCCTATATAGAAATTTTAAGTTCAAATAGATTACAAGGGGTTAAAAAAGAAAGTTTAAAATTTCTGTGTTTTATTATTAAAAATGAGGGAGAAGGAGAAGAGTATTATAAATTATTACATTCCAAAGGGCATGAATGTAATATAATTTACGCAGTTTTTGAGGAAAAAACCAATTATATAGGCAGTAATTGCGGAAAACTTTTTCTGGACTTGGTAATAGAACGTGGAATTGAGGAAAAAGATTACCAGCAAAACAGTATAAAACTTATAGAGTATTTATCAAGGATAGAAGCTTTGGAAAAAGGATGGTATTAACAAATAACAAGCTCACTATCTTTTAATTACATCTTGTATTTTGCCGTTCTATTAACAGGAAGAACCTACAGGAATTGACAAATTCAAAAAAATTAAAAGGTAAAATGAAATTTGTACAAAATCTAAATTTTGTCAAATGGATGCATACATATCATCAAACAAACATTAAAGAAAAACATTTTTATTTCAAATTAGAAAGGATTGGGGTTCAATATGAGAAGAAAAACTTTTTTAATAGCATTATGTATGTCCGTATGTATAACAGCTATGCTTGCTATATCAAACCCGGTAGATGCCCTGGTCGTGCCGAAAGAGGAAACCCAAACATCTACGGAGTACTATTATAACTCTGATGAGCATGCCATGTTGTTTATGAAGGCTTGTGACATTAAAAAAGACGATGCGTCTTCAATCATAACCTTTAAGGTAGAATCAGAGTTAAATGGTGAGGAGCCAATGCATCCTGATTTAGTATATATAATAGATAAAGAAACCGATATTTCGGAAAGCGTTTTTGTTGATGTTGAAGGTTTTGCAAAAGGAGAACTTCCATGGATTGGAGTTTATGTTACTAAAGAGGATGTCGAGAAGGTTAATAACAACGGCGCTGAAAGCATTCATATTTCATACGTTTGGAACACAAGCTCAGATGTATCAATCTACCCATCAGCTGATGAAGTGGCAAGAAATACTCGCTTGAAAGAGCGAAACATTATGGTGGGCGACCCCGATGGGAATTTTCATCCATATAGAATACTGAGTAGAGCAGAGCTTACCAAAATAGCAGTTGTGATGAGCAACCCAAACTTTGCTGAAACAGTGATTGAGCAACCCGCCGAGTTTACAGATGTAGATGCTGAGCATTGGGCATATCCATATATAGCATATGCAAAGCAAGCGGATATTATAGATGGTTACCCTGACGGGAGTTTCAAACCTGAATCTGACATCACTTGTGCCGAGGCTGCAAAAGTATTTGTAAGTCTGCTCGGATACACACCGTTTGCAAAGCAGAATGGAGGATATCCTAGCGGCTATATGAGTGCTGCATCAAGGTATGGTATTATGAATAGCTTGGAAATTAAGGCAGGGTATCCAATTTCGAGAAGCGATACGGCAATCATGGTTTGCAATGCACTTGATATTCCTCTAATGAAACCTATTCCCGGGGATGAATCCGCATACGCAATATATGATGGTACATCACTTGAGTATCCATTACAGACTCTTGAAATTCAGAACTTTAAAGCAAAAGCACAAGGGTAACATGTTTGGAAGACAAGGGGACGGTTCT
>CADAVS010000082.1 GCA_902791425.1 uncultured Ruminococcus sp. | reverse complement strand
CGTTTACAATGCCACCCTTTAATTCAGCGAAATCACAAGACTCAAAATATTCTTATCATCCTCATAAGTATATTCCATACTCTCGGTCATCTTCTTTACCATAAAAATGCCCAAACCGCCGATTTTTCTTTCCTCTGCGGAAAGTGTAACATCGGGTTCTTTCGTTTCAAGCGGATTATACGGTGTGCCGTTATCGAAAAATGTCAAAATCAGTTTGCCACCGACAATTTCGTATTTTATTTCCGCAATGTCCGCATTGCTGTAATTTACGATATTTGAATATATCTCATCAAAAGCAATATTAACCTTGTTTGAAACCTTTGGAACAACTGCAAGCTTTTTCGTTAAATCTTCTGCAAATGACTGCACCGCCGCAAAGGATTTCTCGTTCGGGATAACCTTTATTTTTTCGTCACCCTTGACATAATTTACCGAAACCGCAAGCATAGTTATATCGTCAAACTGCGGAGCATCGCCGACAAAAACGTCCACATCGTCTTTCACGGCAGCAATCAGCTGCTGCGGAGTTTTTGTGATGTTTTTATTTGCAAGCGACAAAAGCCTTTCCTCGCCATACAGCTCATTTTTATCGTTTGTTGCCTCGGTCACACCGTCTGTGTATAAGAAAATCTGGTCACCCGGTGTCAGTTGCAGCTCGTTTTGGCGGTACTTTATTCCGTCCATACCGGCAAGCACCATGCCGCTGCGTGCCTTCAGATATACAAATTCGCCGTCTGCCTGTCTAACAAGAGGAGGATTGTGTCCTGCGTTTACGAATTTCAAACGCCCTGTTTTCAGATCAAGAATCCCCATCCACGCGGTGACAAACATTCCGGCGTCATTATTTTCACACAGCTTCTTATTGGCTGTCATAAAGATTTCAGATAATTCCAGACCGCTCTCCGCAAGATCTTTTATGATAGTCTTTGCCTGCATCATAAACATTGCCGCAGGGATTCCCTTGCCCGACACATCGGCTATCATAAAGGCAAGCGTGCTGTCGCCGAGCATATAGAAGTCGTAAAAATCTCCGCCAACCTCTTTTGCCGTAACCATTTTTGCGTAAATTTCAAAATCGTTTCTGTTCGGAAACGGCGGAAATACGGCGGGCAATGCCGAATACTGAATTTGCTTTGCAAATTCAAGCTCTTTGTCAATCCGTGCCGCAGCGTCCGCAATATAACGTTTGAGCGTGCTTACGGTTTGATTTATGTCGTCCGAAAGCGAGGCAAATTCCTCATTGCTACGAACATTTACGGTCACATTCAGATTACCGTCCGTAATTTCTGAAAGCGTTGTGTTTATTTTACGCAGATTGTCTATTATAATTTTCTTTATCAGGAAATAAATCAAGATAAACAATGCCGCAAAAATCAAAATTTCCATAAAAATGCTTACGTAAAGCGATACATTTCGCATATAGAGTGCGTCTGCCTTTGGTATCATGCCGATAATGAGATAGCCTTCTACTGCCGCATACAAAGCATAATAAAGAGTGTCATCTGCTTTTGTTTCAAATATAGCACCCTCATCGGCGCTTAGGCTGATTCCGAAATTATCGATTGTTTTATTTGCATATTCGGCTTTATCAGACACTATGCTTCCGTTTTCCCTGCAAATAATGATAAATCCGTTATGCCCGATATGCCTGTTTTTCGTATATCTGATAATGTGTGCGTCAATATCCTTTTGGAAACGCTCCGCATTATATCCAACTTGGATAAATCCACCGTCCGAAAGCTTTACTCCGGCATACTTTCTTGTGATGCTTTCATCAATCGAAAGAGGCTGATAGCCTTGAACAAATTCGTCTTTGTCATTCAGCAGCGTTAAAAACTCTTTCGACTGCTTACCGCTTGACATATCATAGCCCACAAATTCGGGCAATGTTGATTTTGTGATAACCCCGTTTTTACCAATAATATTGATTCCCGATACATCATACTTATCGCAAAGGCTTTCAAGGCTTGCACCGTTTTTGTATTCACTTGCCGCCGCCCTTGTTATTTCCAAAAGGTTTTTGTCTGACGCTTCACGAATATCACGCTCAACATCGGAAATATTGGTATTCAAGAGTATCTCAGTTTCTCTTGATGTCATTCCCGTTTGCAGGGAATAGGTAAACAGGCTTGTTGCCGCATACGCAATCACGATACACACAAAAAGCCAAAACTGAAATGTTTGAGAAATCTGCTTTTTTTCGTTTTTTAAGCGTATTTTTTCTTTCCCGATAAGCGATATTACAAGCATTGCCGCCGCTACCGCAATACTGTTTGCAAGAATCATCGGTAGTGTGCATTTCTGCACAAACATAAACGCTTTGTTTGTGTCGTTCATATTGGTAAAGAAAATCATCAGCATATGCAGAACCTCGCAAATAAGTCCCACACCGATACCGTAAATCCACGACGGTTTTTTATCGTCAAACATAAATTTGCGAAGTGCCGCCGCAATAACTCCGGCAAGCACGGTTGAAATACTGCACGCAAGGCGAGTGTATGTACCGGCGCCCCACAAAACCGCAATATAGCGGTAAATACCTCCGATAAGTCCTGCAATAATTCCGGCAGGCGCGCCAAAAATAAGCCCGGCACAAAGCGGTGATGCATCACGCACATTCATAACTGCGCCGTTTACATCAATGCCGTATTCCGTAGAAAATGCCGCAAGCGCACCGAACAAAACGCCGATTATGATTTGTTTTAATTTATAATTTGCCTTGCCAAGCGGTGTTTTCTTTTCAAGTATGTACAGAATAACAGACAGTGCCGCATTGCAAAGCATAGGTACAGCTAATTTTGAAACCATACTATACCTCCTTTCATTCGGAAATTTTGTGATACTATTCAATGGTGAGAATATCCAAAAATCCCGTTATGTCAAAGACCTCTATAATGCTGTCGTTCACACCGGTAAGCTTCATACTGCCTTTCGTGTTCATTGACTTTTGTGCTTTTAAGATTACACGAAGTCCCGCAGATGATATGTATTCAAGATTTTCAAGATTGAATATAAGCTCCTTGGTGTTTTCAAGCACTTCATCAAGAGCCGCTTCAAGCTCCGGTGCTGTGGTTGTGTCCAGTCTGCCCGACACTGTTAATGTTACCTTTTCGTTTTCTATTTTCTTTTCAATAATCATAATAAATTTCTCCTTTATAGTTTTTAATTAATTTTCCAGGTTTCAATAGGTTCGTACAGAAACGGAAGCTCCGCAAGCGGTGTATCCAGCGACTGCGCAAGAGCCTTTACCGCCTTTGGAATTTCCGGCGAAAAATCCAGGTACCAGTCAACGGTTTCAAAAATATATTTTCGCTTGAATTCCGTATCTGTTACAAGCGCACATCTTAAATTGTGCAGTCTGTCTGCGGCTTTCACCGCAAAGGCGATTTCATTTTGGCGAATGCCTGCCACATACTCCGCCATATCATAGCCCTTTTGCTTTGTTAGCAGTTTCACGGCTTTTAAAATTTCTTCATTTCCAAACTTAAGAATTTCGCTCTCTTTTGCATCTGTATCCTCAAGCAGGTCATGAAACAGCGCCGCAATCTGAACATCAATCCCGTATCCGTTTTGGCGGACAATTTCAGCTACCGCCATAGGATGTGTAATGTATTCATCACCGCCTATGCGAAACTGTCCCTTGTGCTTCTCAGCAGCAAACCTAAGGGCATTATCATATCGTTCCTCATCGGTCATTCACATTCCTCCTTTATTTTTTCATAAGTGCGAAGCAAATGCTTTGCCTGACGTTCCGCTTTTTCCGTTGTTCCCATTGAAAGCTTTAAAAATTCCGTCGTTTTTTCAAGTGAATAGTGTTTATTTAAAATCTCCGCCCGACACAGGAACCGCAAGCCTACGCTGGAGGACAAAATATCAAGGTCCGCATTTGCCAGTGCCCTTTCGGCAAGCTTTAGCGCAAGTTCTCTGTTTTCCTCCAACATTTTCTGCAAATCACCCAGAGTTTCCTTTCCTAAGAATTTAAGCTGAATAATATAGCTCTCCGGATCAATTTCACTGATTTCCGCATTGCTTATCTTAGCAATCTTTGAAATCAATTCCTGCATTTTGCCGTTACGCTTTACATATTCGTTTAAGGAAATCATATCAATATGTACATCATCGGCTTTATTGTCAATGATTTTCTTTCGGATTTCCTCAGTGTAATCCTTCATATCATTGCGCACCCTGACGAACTCATCATCGGCAATTTCCAAAAGTCCGGCAATTCTCGAAAATTCTCGTGCCACACTACGAGGCACACCAAACTCACTCTTATATCCCAAATCGTGATTAATTGCTGCCCATGTGTGCTGCAAAGTAGTCCTTATCTGTATTTCAAACTTTTTTCCGCAGATTTCGTCCGGCCATATGTCCCCAAAGGGCAGTGAGCAGATATAGTGAAGTGACAAATATCCAAATGTATCTGCCTTGATAAGGGCTCTCTTATCCGATGAGTTTTCCCAGTCAATGACAAAAGCTTCTTCAACCTTTTTTCCTATTTTATCAATTTCGTCTGAGAAAAAGCAGATTACACGGGCGCCGAGAATATCGGTGAGATCCTCGAATGAAGAATACCAGTCTCCGCTTCGCTCCAGCTTGCCGGCAAGGCTCTTTTCTGTCTTAACACGATGCTCAATGCCAAGCACCGTAATGCCCATTTCGTCCACAATGTCCGTTAGCATATTGTGAACCACGTCACCGAGCCTTATAAAATCATCTCTTTGTTTTCTGTAATCCTCTAAAATAAGCCTGTTTTTTAAATTCATTTGCAACACCCCTTTACATAAACAGTGAAATTAAATATATTATTATGTCATAAATCGCACAGCCCGCAACCGCAGTAATCAAAACAATCATCAGATACACAAATACGCTGTTCTGGCTGATTTTACTATGTACAATATCAAAATAAAAGTTGTAATGTGCCTTCATGTTCTTGTCCCGTTCCTCCACCCACTGATATGTGATAACATCAGAGCAGCCATAGCCGTGTGGTGCATAGTCTTTGTATAAATCTTCCTCCATACGGCGTATACGGTAGCAATTGGAATCATTCAGCTCATATTCTTCATCAATCGAAATGGTAACAAGTGCTTTACGTATTCTCTGCTGATGTAATACTTCAATTTTATTAATCTCCTTCGGAAGAAGTCTTGCCTCGTTAATGCGTATGGAATATCCGTACTTCTGCATAACGACCGGACTTGAAATAAGCTCCTTTAACCTTTCCATACCGCCCATAACGTCCATTTTCGGTGAAAATATTTTGTCTAACGTCTTGTGTGGTATTCTGAAAATAACGTACGCCTCGTTGCTTGTTATGTACTCCTGTATTTTATGAATGTTCACAGTTACCACCGTACCTGATGAAACCTGTTTTATTTTAAGAATTTCCGATTTGAGATTGATAAGGCTTACCGTGCGCCCGTCATACTTCAGTTCCGATGTAGACTCATTTTTATCAGCATCTACCATACCGTTGGTGTTAAACAATCCGCGCAAGATCGCATCGTCCTCCAGTTCCACGGACAAATCTGTGATTTCGTCTGCGGTTATCCCAAACGGAACGTAAATATTAAGTTCATTCGCTTTTTTTGCACCGTAAATTCGAATGGCGATATCAACATAGCTTTTGCCTTTAGGATTGATCCATTCGTTTAAATAAACCGTGCTTCTGTCATCTCCGTCTATCCATATTCCCCAGCCGTCATCGGCAAATTTTCTTGTTTTTATACTCAATGATTTCACTCCCAACCTGCTGTATCAATTCTATTCTTTACTTTATCTATAAGCTCGGTTGCGTCATTGCCGTCTATATCCAAATTTTCCGCCTTGAAAAACAGGACTTCACCGATTCCATAAAGCTTCTGTGCAAGTGCCTTTACATATTCAAAGCCGAAATTATCATAAATTGTTCCACCTGCGGTTGTAACATAAATCAACCGTTTTGCACGGCACAAGCCCTGCGGAATACCCTTTTTATATCGAAATGTAATTCCGCAAACCGTTATCTGCTCCAGATATATTTTCAAAAGAGCCGGAAACGCTAAATCCCAGTACGGAGCGGCAATCACGATAGTATCCGCATCTGCAAACTTCTTGGCATAACGAAACATTTCGTCAGAAAAATCATTTTCCGATACAAGCCGGTCTCTGTTTTCAAGCACATTGCCGTCAAGCGGCTTTAAGTTTTCCTGCTCTAAATTTATTTCACAAATCTCACCGTTCAGCTTATCCAATATATATTGTGCAAGTGATAAAGTCCGAGATTTTTCACGTACACAGGCATTGATAAATAAAATATTTTCCATCATAACCACTCCTTGGTTTAAGGCATCACAACCTCAGTAAAGCACAAATCTACAGAAAATCTATCCGATTGAATAAACTGCATTGCATCAGATGAATCCGAAAAAGGCACAATATCACTGTCCGTATAACATTCCGAAACATATCTTTGTAAATTTCTCAGTTCATCTATGTTATTTTCCACCAGCATGATAAGCATTGTGAAAACCTCCCGTTGAATAATCAAAAATATAGACATTCTGAACTTACAAATCTTATTATACAAACCAAAGGACAACGAAAGGACACTAAAAATAATATTTTCCCAAAAAGGTTAGGAGAAAATTTGTCAAAAAAATGGTGTATTTTTGTATTATATATACAAAAAAGCAGCAAGATTTTTAGTCTTACTGCTTTTGCAAATATATAGTAAAGAGCTTTGCCCGGTCATTTTATTTCATTTGAGAATACCTTCCTGTAGTAAAATCCGCCCACGAATAATTGAGCATATACTCTCCATGAAATGAATTTACCGCAACAGCGTCCCATTTTTCATAATCATAAGCATCGCATTTAATTTTTGCTATATCCAAAGAAAGATGGTTCCATGTTTTTATAAGAATATCCTCAATGCCTGCCGCTTTCAAAGATTTTTTAAGTGCAGCAAGGGTTGCAGTAACTCGGTTCTTTAATTTGCGGTCATACGGTATATCCTCCCACAGCACAACGGCAATTTGTTCCGTTGTAACCGCTGCACCGTGCCTGTCCACAAGATATGCCAAAAGTTCCTTGGATTTTTCTCTTTCAAAAATAACCGGCTTACCTTTTACAAATACTTCAAAATGTCCGAAGGTCTGAACTCGGATATCACATGGCTCCTCAGTCTTTTCCAAAGACCAGTCCGTTACCATTTCGTCAAGGACTCTTTTTATCTCTGAAGCCGCCACCGGCTTCTTTAAATATCCCTTTGCAAACATTCCGAATGCGTCGATTGCATATTCACTGTATGCTGTACAAAAAAAACAGATTAACCTTAGGGAAAATGATTTTAAGCTGTCTTGCAAGCTCCAATCCGCTCATTCCGCGCA
>CADAVS010000081.1 GCA_902791425.1 uncultured Ruminococcus sp. | reverse complement strand
ACGAGGCTCAAGCGTAAAATAGTCCTTTATAAAAACTGTATCTCCATCTCCAATGGCATCAACAATCGCATCAAAACAAGCAGATAATACAGGCTTGATTATATCATCTTTTGCATAAGGAAGATTATATTTACTTATCCAAGAGTGTCGATTACCGCCTCTTACAAACCGTTTATCTACGAGTATTTCAGATACTTTATTTATTAAATCTGCTTTATTTAATCTTTCATTCA
Organism: uncultured Ruminococcus sp.; assembly: GCA_902791425.1. GTDB lineage: Bacteria > Bacillota > Clostridia > Monoglobales > Monoglobaceae > UMGS1820. Next base: position 7,259 of record CADAVS010000081.1, on the reverse strand, counting down.
TACCTTATTATTCAAAATCCTTTCTGTTAGACGTTCCGCAGCCTGATTAAATCGTGAGCCTGATTTGATATTTACTTTGTAATGCGGCGGTACTTTTATTTCTGTATTGGCTTGAACATTCCTTGCCTTTCTTTCGGCTCTGTATTGTGGCTCAATAGTCATATATCCATTAATGTGTATTGAGTTGCCTTTTGAAATAGCAATCTCCACTACATCAAAAAAGGCGGTTAAAATATCATTAACCGTCTCTTGCGTGTATTTCTTATTCTTGTTTTTGGTATGGTCAATAATCATTTTGACTACACCCGGCTTAATAATTCTCTCGTTCATTGTTTTAATTATTTTCTCCTTTCAAATAGTCAATAAAACTCTCATTTTAAGTTGATATGGTGGCGGTTTTAGTATTATCCTTAAATACTAAAAGAAGCCTACTATCAATCACAGTTAAGCAATCAATAATAGACTTCTTTTAATATTTAAAGACTTAAAAGTTTATTCAATTTGGGTGTCAGACTCTCTACTCCATATTCTACGCCATTTTGATATAGAATAGTATGGCGTAACATAGAATTATATGGTGATTGAATCTTTTTCAAAACCTTGAAATATGCTGATTTAAAGCACTTTATAGAGATGCATAGCAATATATGAAATTCACACTCGTATTACTATTCCTAATTTCATAATTTATTTTCCTCTTTTCATTTTGCGTATTTTATATGTGTTTTATTCTGAATTATATTATTAACCCAGCTTTTCTTCCATTAAATTTGCAAGCTCCTTTGCACGCTTAGTTATCAAATCAATATCCTGTCCCTCAATCATAACACGAACAAGAGGCTCTGTGCCTGACGGACGGATAAGGACTCTGCCGCTATCCTTGAACTCTTCATTTAACTCATTTATCTTCTGTTTGATTTCCTCAAACTGCATATACTTATCTTCACTCTTATACTCATTCTTAACGGTTGCATTTATAAGAACCTGAGGATAAACTTCCATAACAGACGCAAGCTTTGACAAGCTTTCGCCGCTCCTTGCAATAACAGACAAAAGGGTAATACCTGTTACAAGTCCGTCACCCGTTGTATTTTGGTCAATGAGTATAACGTGACCTGATTGCTCACCGCCGATTTTATGTCCGCACTTGAGCATTTCTTCAAGAACATATCTGTCGCCAACCTTTGTTTTCTTTATATTCAAGCCGTATTTTTCGCCCATTTTAAAGAACCCAAGATTACTCATAACAGTTGCAACAACAGTATTATCAGGCAATAGCCCTCTGTTTTTCATATCAAGGGCACAAATCGCCATTATCTTATCGCCGTCTACAAGATTGCCGTTTTCGTCAACTGCCAACACTCTGTCAGCATCACCATCAAAGGCAAGTCCCGCATCCGCATCAGAATTTTTGACAAACTCCGACAATGCCTCAATGTGTGTAGAACCGCAATTTGCGTTTATGTTAATGCCGTTTGGCTTATCATTGATTACAACGACTTCTGCTCCCAGCTTTTCAAGTGCATTCTTTGCCGTAACACTTGATGCACCGTTTGCACAATCTATGGCAATTTTAAGTCCGTCAAGCTTCATATCCGTTGTGGATACCGCAAAATCTATGTACTTATCAACAAGGCTTTTATCTGTTCTGCAATATCCGATTTTATCGTGGGTTGGCAGTTCAACCTCTTCAGCACCATCAAGAATAATCGCCTCTATTCTCGCCTCGGTTTCGTCGCTCAGCTTGTAACCGCTTCCGCTGAAATATTTAATCCCGTTATGCTCATAGGGATTGTGTGACGCAGAAATCATAACCCCTGCGGAAAATCCACATTCTCTGACAAGGTAAGCAATGGCAGGTGTCGGAATAACCCCTGCACTTACAACCTTTGCACCAACGCTGCAAAGTCCTGCTGTTAATGCACACTCTAATATGTCACCTGAAATTCTCGTATCCTTTCCCACAAGAATTGTTGGTCTTTCTCCTGTATTCTCAGTTAAGACATAGGCTCCTGCCTGCCCGATTTTAAAGGCAAGCTCAGGTGTCAACTCTTTATTTGCTATGCCTCTCACTCCGTCTGTACCAAATAATCTTCCCATAATTATATTTCCTCCGAACTGTTTAATTTAATATATGATAAAATCATATATCAAAATATTACAATATTCTAAATATAATTATATGCTAATTTTATGTTTTTGTCAATCATATAGCTAATACAGCAAGAGCTGACTTTATACCATCAACCGCCGCACTCACAATTCCGCCTGCATAGCCTGCACCCTCACCTGACGGGTAAAGTCCTGCAACATTTATGCTTTGCATATTTTCGTTTCTCAATATTCTGATTGGTGCTGACGTTCTTGCCTCTATTCCCGTAAGAACAGCACCGCCTGTCGAAAATCCGTGTATACGCCTTTCAAAGTCCCGCAACCCTTCTTTTAAGGTATCACACACAAATATCGGCAGACAATTCTTGAGTTCCGCAAGTGTATATCCGCTTGTCACTTTTGGGGCAACATCTCCTATTTGATGGGATGGTACATCTTTAACAAAATCCTCCGCCAACTGAACGGGTGCACGATTGTCACCGCCGCCCAGCTTAAAGGCGAGCCTTTCGTACCTTCTTTGAAATTCAACACCGCCGAGAACACCTTTTTCAAAATCTGAGGGTCTTACCGAAACAACAAGTGCACTGTTTGCATTTTCTCCGTCACGGAGATGCTCACTCATTCCGTTTACTGTCAGCATTCCGTTCTCACTTGACGCATTTACTACAGTGCCGCCCGGACACATACAAAAGGAATAACAGCTCCTGTCCCTTCCGTTATATACGACGCGGTAATCAGCAGGCGGCAAGCCTTCAACCCTGCCGTACTGCAGCCTGTCAATAAACTTCTGTGAATGTTCAATCCGCACACCCACAGCAAAGGGTTTAGGCTCAACGGCAACTCTGTGCCTTGTAATAACTTCATAGGTATCACGGCTGCTGTGTCCTATAGCCACAATCAAATCATTGCAGGCAATAACCTCTCCGCCGTTTACCTCCACACCGCTTATCCTGTTGTCATCCGTAATAATATCCGTAACACAAGAGTCAAACCTGATATCACATCCCAGCTCAATCAACTTGTTTCGCATATTCTTAATAACCTTGAGTAGTTCATCTGTGCCGATATGAGGCTTTGCCTTATACATAATATCCTCAGGTGCACCGAAGTCAGTAAAGGTTTTTAACACAAATCTCTGTCTTGGGTCGCTTATCCTTGTGTTCAATTTTCCATCTGAAAATGTACCTGCTCCGCCTTCGCCGAATTGAATATTTGAATTTTTATCAAGCTCACCCGTTTCCCAAAACTTATGCACAAGCTTTTCTCTCTCATCAACAGATTTGCCTCTTTCAAGAACAATCGGCGGGTTACCGGACAGGGCAAGCACATAAGCCGCAAACAGTCCGCAAGGACCCATTCCCACAACAACGGGTCTACCCTTTATAGCCTTTTTAGTGATATCAAGTTCTGATACCGCTTTTAATATGGCTATATCCTTACCTTCGGTTATTTTATCATTTGTTTCTGCCGTTACCGAATAGACATAGTGTATGTTGCTTTTTCGTCTTGCGTCAATGGATTGCTTATATATCTTATAGTTTTTTGCCGAAATGCAATTAGACCGCACAATTTCTCGTGCGGCCGTTATTACCATATCGCTGTTATGTTTAATCGGTAATTTAATGTTATTTATAACTATCTGCAACAATCTCACCTGATTTTATTTATTTTCATCAACAGATATTTCAACCTCATATATATCGTCGATAATCTTCACGTCATTCGGAACATTCAGCTTCACCTTAACCTTTCGGTTGTCCAGGAGCTTATCTAAATGAATTTCCTCTGTGCTGATTTCCGTAATGCTTGCGGCATTATGATTATCACCGTAAACATATACAGACATAGGCTCTATCTTGTATGAAAAATCTTCAGGCAAAGTCTGATAACCAAAGTTCGCCTTTATATCAATCTTCCTTGTTTTCAGAACAGGGCAATGTATTTTAGCTTTATCGGCAGATGCACTTATACGGGTTAAAATCGCATCTAATGACGAAATCTCCTTGTTGTCTGCCCCGAGATATTCAATCGGCAATTCTGTATCTATATCAACGTCCTCACCGTTGAAGTTGAGGGTTACTACCGCCTTGCCCATTTTTTCAACAGCAGATTTCGGACCTTTAATAGTAACATTTTCAGGCTCAACATTAATATCCCCTGCCGCATAATCCTGTGCAAGAGTTCCCTCACGGTCTACCTCTATATCCAAAGACTTTTCAACGAGTTCTTCAACCTTAACATCAACCGAATAATGACTCTGCGAGCTAATTCCCTGGCTTTCAAAAGGTACAATGACCTCGATTGGAACAGCTTGTGTCCCCTCCGAAGTAATAATTGACTCATCAGCCCTGACAATTATGGACTTCATATCATTGTTGCCCATTTTCTTTCTGTTGCCCTTGATTTTTACATTGACAGTTGTCACAGACTCGCTGATAACAGCAAGACCTCTTGAGGCAAGCTTCTCCTGACCGACAAATTGGATGGGCAAATCTCTGACTGTAACCTCAATTGTCGGGTTCATAACTATGGTAATATACATCCATATAACAATGGCAATCAATACCGAAACCGCTTTTAACGCATTGTCAGATGCAAGAAACTTTTTCATCAGTTATGCCTCCTTTTAGAGAGACTCGGCATTTTGAATTTGCCCTTTGCATCTCTGTCATTTTCGTTTATGCTGATTAAATCAATCAACTTCTTTCTGAGGGTGTCCTCGTTATATCCTGTGGTAAAATCGCCTTTGTAAGCAACGGATATCTTACCTGTTTCCTCTGATACAATAACCGATACTGCGTCAGACTCCTCTGAAATGCCGATGCCCGCACGGTGTCTTGTTCCGTACGATGTGTTTATCTTTGGGTTTTGCGACAGAGGCAACACACAGCTTGCCACCTCAACCCTATGATTTCTGATAACAGCGGCACCATCGTGCAAGGGTGTATCGGGAACAAAAATATTTTCAAGGAGCTGGCTCGAAACCTTTGCAGATATAGCCACGCCCGAGCTTATTAAGCTGTCAATATTATCCTTATTTTCAATTACTATTAAGGCTCCTGTTCTCGTATCGGACATAGCCTGTGCCGCCTTGGAAACCTCCCTGAGCACCTGCAATGCCTCTGCGCCGAACTCATTATGAGATACAAATAACTTCTCCCCCGTTGTTCTGCCCACATGTTCGAGAACACGTCTGAGTTCAGGCTGAAACACAATCAGCAGTGCAATAACACCCATCTGCAAAAAATTGCTCAAAATGTAGTACATAGTATTGAGCTTTGCAAAGTAACTGACCTGAGTCACTACAATTACAAGCACAATTCCCTTTAGAAGTTGAATTGTACGTGTATCTCTTATAAACTTAAGAGCCTTATACACTATATAAGAAACGAGTGCAATATCTATGATATCATTAACTCTGAACAACGACAACTGATTTATTGCACTATGAATAAAGTTTTGCCACCACATTTATATGCACCCCTTTCAAAATAATCCTAAATCAAATATTAATATGCCTTACCCCAATACACCATCTTTTTAGCAGGCTTTCCGCAGCACACACACTTGTCGGAAAGCTCCTCCTGTTCAAAAGGTATACATCTTGAGGTAGCGGTTGTGTCTTCTTTTATCTTGTTTTCACATTCCTCGTCACCGCACCACATAGCTTTGACAAAGCCGCCCTTTTCTTCTATGATGCTCTTAAATTCATCATATGAAACGGCACTGCTCGTCTTGCTCTCTCTGTTTTGGAGAGCGGCATCATACATTTGCTGTTGTATTTTATCAAGGAGATTACTGAGTTCCTCCTCGATGTTATCAAGCGAAACAAATGTTTTGCTTCTGTCAAATCTGCTGACCAATACAGCCTGATTTTTCTCAATATCCTTAGGTCCCAATTCTATACGAACGGGAACACCTCTCATTTCATATTCGCTGAACTTCCAACCCGGCGACTTGTCGCTGTCGTCAAGTTTAACACGGAACTTGTCGGAAAGTTTTTCATACAGCTTGCCTGCGGCATCCAAAACGCCCTCTTTATGCTGTGCAATAGGAACAATAACAGCTTGAGTAGGAGCAATTCTCGGCGGAAGCTTAAGTCCTGCATCATCACCGTGAACCATAATGATTGCACCGATAATACGTGTTGACATTCCCCAAGAGGTCTGATGAACATATGCCAGCTCATTGTTGTCGTTTAAGTATTGAATACCAAACGCCTTTGCAAAGCCGTCGCCAAAGTTATGGCTTGTGCCTGACTGCAAAGCCTTGCCATCGTGCATTAGGCTCTCTATTGTATATGTTTCGTTTGCACCTGCAAACTTTTCTTTTTCAGTCTTTTGTCCTTTGATAACAGGAATAGCAAGCTCCTTTTCACAGAAGTCAGCGTATACATTGAGCATCTGAATTGTACGTTCCTGTGCATCTTCAGCCGTTGCATGAGCAGTATGTCCCTCCTGCCACAAAAATTCCATACTTCTGAGGAAGGGTCTTGTGGTCTTTTCCCATCGAACAACACTGCACCATTGATTATACAGCTTAGGCAAATCGCGGTATGAACGAATTATATTTGAATAATGTTCACAGAAAAGTGTTTCGGAGGTAGGTCTGACACATAACCTTTCCTGAAGCTTATCATTTCCGCCGTGAGTAACCCACGCAACCTCGGGAGCAAAGCCCTCTACGTGATCCTTCTCTCTCTGCAACAGGCTTTCAGGTATAAACATAGGCATATACACATTCTCTACACCTGTCTTTTTAAATCTTGCATCAAGACCCTTTTGAATATTCTCCCATATTGCGTAGCCGTATGGCTGTATTACCATACAGCCGCGAACACTTGAATATTCACAAAGCTGTGTCTTCTTGATTATATCGGTATACCAACGGGCAAAATCCTCGCCCATAGGTGTGATTTCTTCTACTAATTTCTTATTGTCAGCCAACTTAAATTCATTCCTTCCAAATCGTAAATATACTTAATATAAGTATATCGAAAAATTTCAGCTATGTCAAGAATTAATCCGTTAAAAATGTGCTAAACTTTCAAAGGTTAATGGTAAAATGAAATCGGACATATAGAAAGAGCCATAGCAGAAGTGGTATAATTGAAGTAATGACCCAACAAAAAACCACGGAGGATTGCT
>CADAVS010000080.1 GCA_902791425.1 uncultured Ruminococcus sp. | reverse complement strand
TCAAAGCCATAGATTTCACCATTGCAAACAATATAACTTCCGTCTAATTCAAAGGGTTGCATACCTGCCTCGGTAAGTCCCATAATAGCCAATCTGTGAAATCCGAGAAGGCCATTGCCTGTGTCAATAATTCTCGAATCGTCAGGACCTCTTGAAATGGTCCTTTCAAATCCTTTCTTAAATAAATCAAGAGTGGCACTGCTGCCACAGTATCCCATAACAGAACACATACTAAATTCCTCCGAAAAATAAAATTCAGCTATATCCATAGGGCAAGTGCTGTAACCTGCGGTGCCACCTATTTTTATACTAACGGCTTCTGTCAAAGCCTTGCTGACTGACGTACAGCACAACGGCGTGCCTACTTGAGCAGCTGCTCTTTCGGTTTGCAGCTCATTGGGGGTTATTCATACGGACTCTGCTATATGGCTCTCACCATCCCATACTCGCTGTGAGCGAACTTCCGTATTACTTATCCCAATTCAAACGCTTTTAAAATTATTCAACATCCTGAAGTGCGTCGTAACCTTCTTCGCCTGTTCTGACTTTAACTACGTTCTCAACATCATATACAAATATCTTACCGTCACCGATATGACCTGTGTACAATGCCTTCTTTGCAGTTTCGATAACCGATCTAACAGGAATCTTACTTACTACTATGTCGACCTGAACCTTAGGCAAGAGATTTGTTTCAATCGGAACACCTCTGTAATATTCAGGCTTACCCTTCTGCTGTCCGCAACCCATAACGTGTGAAACCGTCATACCTGTGATGCCAAGCTTAATCATTGCGTTCTTAAGGGTATCAAAGCGTGACTCCTTACATACGATTTCAATCTTAGTAAACTTAGGAGCACCGTCAGCCTTCTCAAATGTCGGAACCTTCTTAACCTCAACTGCTTCAGCTACCGGAGTATCACCTGTTACAACAACTGTTTCTTCGCCGTAGTCCGCATACTTCTCAACAGATGAAACAAAGTCAGGGTATGCACTCGGCAAGCCGTGTTCTGTTGAGTCAAGACCTAAGATTTCTTCTTCAGGAGTTACTCTGAGACCGTGGAACTTCTTAATCAATGCAAATGCAATCAACATCATAACAGCTGCATAAACACCAACGGCTACAACACCGAGAACCTGAATACCAAAGAGTTCAAACGAACCTGTGTAGAAAAGTCCCTCCAGACCTGCAGGAGCATCAGGGTTAGCTAAAAGACCAACAGCGATTGTACCCCAAACACCATTTGCCATATGTACACCAACAGCACCGACAGGGTCATCAATGTGGAGTTTTAAATCAAGGAACTCAACAACAAATACAACCAATATACCTGAAACAATACCTACAACAGCTGCACCGATTGCATCCAAAGCATCACAGCCTGCTGTAATACCTACAAGACCTGCAAGAGATGCGTTAAGACACATTGAAACATCAGGCTTACCATTCTTAACCCAAGTATAAATCAAAGTTGTAACAGTTGCAACAGAAGGTGCAATAGTTGTTGTCAAGAAGATAGATGCAAGCTCTGACGGAGATGTAGCAGCAGCACCGTTAAAGCCGTACCAACCGAGCCAGAGAATGAACACACCAAGTGCACCTAATGTAATTGAGTGACCCGGGATAGCGTTAACCTTAGTAACCTTACCGCTCTTGTCCTTAACGTACTTGCCAATTCTTGGGCCTAAGATGCAAGCACCGACAAGTGCTGCTATACCGCCGACCATATGAATTGCACAAGAGCCTGCGTAATCGTGGAAGCCTATCTGTGAAAGCCAGCCGCCGCCCCAAATCCAATGTGCTTCGATTGGGTATACGATAAGTGAAATAACACCTGAGTAAATACAGTAAGCTGAGAACTTTGTTCTCTCTGCCATTGAACCCGAAACAATAGTTGCGGTTGTAGCACAGAACACCAAGTTAAATACAAATGTTGATGCACCTGTGAAAGAACCATCTTCAGGACTTGCGATAAAGTTTTTAAAGTTTGCCCACAAGTCCATATTAGGCTTACCGATAAGACCCATCAATGTATCCTCGCCCATCATAATTGTATAACCGAGCAGAGAGAATACGATTGTACCAATACAGAAGTCCATTAAGTTCTTCATTATAATGTTGCCGGCATTCTTAGCTCTTGTAAAGCCTGTTTCAACCATTGCAAAGCCTGCCTGCATCCAAAATACCAATGCTGCACCTATTAAAAACCAAAATTCTACTGTCATTTTAAATCAACTCCCTTAATAATGCACATATAATTTACTTAAATTATTTTTTATCTTACACCGAACAACAAATCACCGTATGTCGGGAACGGCCAATACTTCTTGTCTGTCAAAGTTTCTGCCTCGTCTGCGGCAACTCTGAGTGATGCCATCTTAGCAAGAATTTCATCTCTGATATAGTAAGCCTGTTCTGTTATATCTTCAATATCCTTAAGCTTGATTGTTGCTGCCTCAAGAATATTTGTTCTGTCATAGATGATGTCAACAAGTGATGATAACTTTGAGATAACTTCTTTTTCGTATTCCATCGGAATATCTGCACTGATCTTCATCTTTCTTGATGCGGTTGTTACAAGTGATGCAACATAGTCCTCAACAGCAGGAATAATCTGCTTTTTAGCCATATCAACCATTGTAAGAGCCTCAATGTTTACAGCCTTTGTGTAGTTCTCAAGCATAATCTCGCATCTTGACTCAAGCTCAGCCTGTGTGAATACACCGTGTCCAACCAACATATCAGCGTTCTTCTTATCAAGAAGTTTAGGCATACAATCAGGTGTTGTCTTGAGGTTTGAAAGTCCGCGTTTAGCAGCTTCTTCCATCCATTCATCACCATAGCCGTTGCCGTTGAATATTATTCTCTTATGTTCTTTAATCGTGCTCTTGATAAGCTCGTGAAGGTCTTTCTCGAAGTCAGACGCTTTTTCAAGCTTGTCGGCAAAATCTTTTAAGATTTCAGCAACTGCACTGTTGAGCATTATGTTTGCACAAGCAATACTGTTTGAAGAACCGAGCATTCTGAATTCAAATTTATTTCCCGTAAACGCAAAGGGCGATGTTCTGTTTCTGTCTGTTGTATCCTTCTTAAATTCAGGAAGAACATCAACACCAAGCTTCATCTTTGCTGACTTACTGCCTGTGTAATCTGTTTCGTTCTCAATTGCATCAAGTACGCCCTCAAGTTCGTCACCCAAGAAGATAGAAATTACCGCAGGAGGTGCCTCGTTTGCTCCAAGTCTGTGGTCGTTTCCTGCTGTTGCAACTGATAAACGAAGTAAATCCTGATATTCATCAACGGCTTTAATTACTGCAACAAGGAAGAGTAGGAACTGAGCGTTTTCATAAGGTGTTTCGCCCGGTGTGAGGAGGTTTACGCCCGTATCGGTTGCGATTGACCAGTTGTTGTGCTTACCGCTTCCGTTCACTCCTGCAAACGGCTTTTCGTGCAACAGACAAACAAGTCCGTGCTTTGATGCAACCTTTTGCATAATCTCCATTGTAAGCTGGTTATGGTCTGTTGCAATGTTTGTTGTAGAATATATAGGAGCAAGCTCGTGCTGTGCAGGAGCAACCTCGTTATGCTCTGTCTTTGCAAGAATACCAAGCTTCCAAAGTTCGTCGTTTAAGTCTTTCATAAATTCCGCAACTCTCGGTTTGATAATACCAAAGTAGTGGTCATCCATTTCCTGTCCCTTGGGAGGCTTTGCACCGAACAGTGTTCTTCCTGTGAAGATAAGGTCCTCTCTCAAGTCGTACATCTCTTTTGGAATGAGGAAGTACTCCTGCTCAGGTCCGACTGATGTTGTAACCATATGTACGCTGTCGTTGCCGAACAATTTTAATATTCTGAGTGCTTGCTTATTAAGTGCGGACATTGAACGGAGCAACGGTGTTTTTTTATCAAGTGCATCGCCTGTGTAAGAACAGAAGGCTGTAGGTATGCACAATGTTTTATCTTTAATAAATGCAAACGAAGTCGGATCCCACGCTGTATAGCCTCTTGCCTCAAATGTTGCTCTCAATCCGCCTGAGGGGAATGAAGATGCATCAGGTTCACCCTTAATCAATTCTTTGCCCGAAAATTCCATCAGCACACCGCCGTCAGGTGCAGGTGAAATGAAGCTATCGTGTTTTTCTGCCGTAACGCCTGTCATAGGCTGAAACCAATGTGTGTAATGAGTAGCACCATTTTCAACTGCCCAATCCTTCATAGCAGATGCGACAGCATTTGCAAGTGAAAGGTCAAGTTGTTTTCCCTCTTCAATAGTCTTTCTGATTGAATTATAGACCTTCTCAGGAAGTCTTGCTTTCATTTGTCTGTCGTCAAATACGTTTTTTCCGAACAGTTCCGGTACAGTTGCCATTATTTATCAACCTTTCTTTATTTGAAATAAAAAAAGACAAGGATGCTTAAAGAGATTATCTCTCTTTAGGCATCCTTGCCTTATGCATTGCATTATACACCCTTTATTTTAATTTGTCAAGACTTTTTTGGGAAATTTTTTTATATTTTGAAAAATTATTTGTAAAAATGCTTTTTTATTGACAAAAACCTTCGTTTTAATTTACAGCGGACTGAGGTTCAACTCATCAAGCATAATATTACAATCTATAACCGATTTTCCGTTTTCCAGGGCGGAAATTATTACGCTGTCCCGCTTTACACGCGGGTATAGCTGTGCATAGCCTGCGTATTTAAGCAAGGTCTGTGCCTCGTCAATTGACAGGCTCAACCCAAAGCACAGAGAAATCAGCTTATCTCTTGACGGCACCTTTAACCCTGAAAATATCTGATATGCATAGTTAGTCTGAATATACGAATTTCTGATAACCTCTGCTTTAGATAAATTTCTCTCATCAATTATTGCTGTCAGATAATCGCATATGGGATTTTCTATAATTTCACCATTGTTATTTTTAAGGTATGTATCCAAGCTGCTGTTTTTCAGAATATTCAGCAGCTCCTCTGTTGATTTTTTCATCTTGACCGCCCCCCTGATATATGATAATATAAACTTAAAAAAATGTCAATCTATGGTGATGCAAATGAGTAATCTGTCAGAATATTACGAAATATCTTCCTTCAACGAGAACACCTCTCTTGTTCAGAGAGAAAATAAAATTTATGTAAAAAAACGAATACCTAAAGAGCTGACGTATATCTACAAAACATTAATTACAACTCATCATAAAAACATTTCGGATATCATTGAAGTTTTTGAATATGAGGATATTACTATCGTAATTGAAGAATACATAAGTGGAGAAACGCTTTCGGAAATACTTGCAAAAACAGGCACACAAAGCGAAAATGACACAAAAAATATAATCGGTCAAATTTGTGACGGCTTGCTGTTTCTGCACAAACATAATATCATTCACCGCGACATTAACCCCAACAATATTATGATAACAAATGAGCATACCGTTAAAATAATTGACTTTGATATTTCAAGAACCTTTAAAAAAGGTTTAACAGGCGACACCACCATTCTCGGCACCGCAGGATATGCCGCACCCGAACAATTCGGGTTTACTCAATCCGATGCACGAACCGACATATATGCGGTGGGCGTTCTGGCAAATGTAATGCTGACGGGAAAAATGCCCAACGAACAGCTATACGGAGGCAGATTAGGTAAAATAATCGGAAAAGCCACCGAAATAGACGCAAATATACGTTATAAAAGTATATCGTCGTTCAAACACTCCTTCACCAACGAAACAGATGAAAACACATGCAGATTTATCAAAATTTTGCGTTGTATTCCGGGATTTCGTACTTGGGAAGTATGGAAAATGCTTATTGCGATTATTATGTACCTGACTTATATTCCTCTGATGTGTGTATTCATTTCCTGGTCAACAAGTATCCGCAACGCTTTAACAATTGTTTTCAGCGAAATTTTGATGTTTGTAATCCCTTATGTTTTACTTACAAACCTTGGCGGAATATGTCGCCGATTGGCACACAGACCTGCAGCAGCATTCGTTGCAGGGTTTATCATTTCAGTAATTTCATTTTTAATAGGTGCTTACACTTTTTTGATTAATTTATAAAATTTTTCAGTATTATGCTGACAGCATAACACAAGCCACACAACTCAGTATATAATCAAACTGTGTTGTGTGGCTTGTTATTTTTTGGAATTTTATAAGGAATTATGCAAGGAAGTGCATATTTTATTGTTCCTTAAAATAATGCTAATATTATTAAAAATGTCGAACGGAGGGATTGATGTTGTGTGAGTGATGCAGACGCCCTGAATGATGTATACAAAGAAATTGCGGATTTAATCGGCTATGACAATGCAATGGTAATTTATACTCATTTTAAAGGACAACAAATTACGTTCCCCGTAAAGCTATTTAAATCGGAGCATATCCGAGAAATACTGAAAAAACAGTACGACGGAACAAACGCCAAAAAATTGGCAAGAACTTATGGTTATTCAGAACGCTGGATAAAAGAATTAGTTAAGAAAGGATGAAATTAAAATGGAAAAGATTAAAATTCCGTACGAACAGCTAGTTAAAATTGTTACAGATGAATTTATTGCGGGGGCAGATGATGCATATTTGCCGTCAGTTCAAAAAACCGCAAGAGGATGTAGATTTTTAGGTATTATATTTAAAAAGAGTCTTGTATCCGCAACAGGAAAATATAGATTAAATGTTAGCGGTGGACTATGGTTTATGTTTAAAATCCGAAAAAGAGTCTGGGTAGAAAATCTGGAAACAAACCAAATTTACAAACTGAATAAATGCGGTCATTGGAAGAAATTTTATAAAGCAGTTGAAACAGCTTGTAAAATGGAAAGGATAAACAGAAGCAGATAAAATCTGCATATGAGGTAAAAAAATGATTTGTCCAAAATGCGAAAGTGAAAATTGTCACTTTGTCTCTCAAAGCAATACAACAAGCGGTAGTTTTTGCGATGGATGCTGTGGTTTTATATTTCTTGGTCCAATAGGAATTTTGTGCGGTTTATGCGGAAAAGATACTGATGTAAAGGAATTTTGGGTGTGCGATAACTGCGGATGTAAATTTCAAAGAGGGCTTGAGCGATAAAGTGTGTTATGAATAAGATTAAAACGTGGGAAATACTTATGAAAATCGGTAATTTATGCGGATGTCATCAAAGAGCTGACAGAAGTTATTTTATCGCAGGTTATCAGTTTCCGATATGTGCACGATGTACGGGGGTTTTAATAGGATATGTATCCGCATTGATATTGTATCGCGTATATCATATTTCGATATGGTTATGTGCGTTATTTATGCTGATAATGTTTGTAGATTGGTTTTTGCAATACAAAAATATATGTCAATCAACAAATTTTAGACGTCTTATAACCGGGCTTTTGTGTGGGTATGGCTTGCTTAACTTAATTATTATTTTGATAGGAGGTATCATTCGTGGATAGCAATGAAAACATAAGGGATGAATACACAGTAAAAATATCACTTTTGTGGGCGGTTTTAAGTATAGAATGGATTGGTGTGATTG
>CADAVS010000079.1 GCA_902791425.1 uncultured Ruminococcus sp. | reverse complement strand
TCTTTTGTGGATTTGTTTTTTAGTCGAAACTATTTTACCACAATTTTTGGTTGTTGTCATTTTTTAATGTAACATATCTATTTTAACACTACATTTTTATAAAACTTCACTTTTTTTCATTTTGACTACACTTTTATACTGATTTCACCTGACGAAAAATATTCCTCTTTTCCGTCTTTGTATCTGACCTTTAATCGGCATTGATTATCTATATCAATAACAGTTGCCGTATCAGACTTATCAGAGGAAACAAGCGAAACCTCTTTGCCGATAACAAAGCTTCTCCTGCGGTATTCTTCGGCATAGTTTGAACTGTTGTTTTGAATGCAACTATAATAGAAGAAAAAGCGGTTCAAAATTTCGGATACAAGTCGATTTTTGATATCATTCCGATTTGAAGTGAAAATGGAGCCTGCTATTTGTTTTAAATCGTCGGGGAAACCGTTTGGCGTGTATACGTTGAGTCCTATTCCTAATATCGCATAGTCAAGCTGACCGCTCTCTAAGTTGAAGGAGCCTTCAGTCAAAATTCCGCAAACCTTTTTGTTGCCGACAAAAATATCGTTTACCCACTTTATGCTTGCCTTTTGGTCCGAAACACTTTCGATTGCCTCACAGACGGCAACGGCTGCTATGGTTGTTATTTGGGTGGCTTGTTCTCCTGAACAGAAGCTTGGTTTAAGCAATAAACTCATATATATTCCCGTATCTTTGGGCGAAAAGAAACGGCGTCCCAATCTCCCTCTGCCTGAAATTTGTTCGTTTGCTATCACGAGATATCCTTCTGAAATTCCCGTGTTGATTTTCTCTCGTACTTCGATATTGGTTGAGTTTGTAGTCGGAATTACATTTATATCAATTTTGGGAGCGTCGGCATTTAGATACTTTTGTATTCCTTGTGGGGACAAAATATCGGTAGAACAAGCCAAGCTGTAGCCTTTGTTCGGAACAGCATCTATGGCATATCCGTCACGTTGCAATGCCTTGACCGCTTTCCATACGGCTGCCCGCGAAACAGACAGCTTTTGTGCTATATACTCGCCTGAGAAATACGTACCTCTGTTTTTTTCAAATAATTCCAATATGTTTTCTTTGGTTGACATTTAATCACTTCCTTAGGGTGAAAGTATAGCATATTCGATTTCAAACGTCAACTTAAATTAAGATAAGGTTTACCTTGTGTATTTGATTTTTATGCTATAGGGATTACATATATAAAATGGGTAGTATGGAAGAGTCAATGACTTTACCATACTACCCACAAAACCTGTAGCTTTATATAATGCTAAAAGCTATACTCTCTTGCTTAATACTTCGTCTTCGTACTTCATTACGTCATCAAACCAAGCATTGTCATCAGTAACTCCGCACTGTTTGCAGTATTCATTCCAAATATCGCCGAAAGGCATTGTCTTCATAGCCTCCTGTCTTACCATAAGCTCGGTAAGTCTATTTTCGTCTTGAAGTTTTTTGAGTTCTTCGTTAGGAGTACAAAGTGCCGAAAGCATTGCCTTTTGCCAACTTCTCACACCAACCGTCCAAGCAGAAATTCTGTTAATGCTTGCATCAAAGAAGTCGAGAGCCATATACACTCTGTCGATAGCATCGCAACGTACAATTTCCTTTGCCATCTCTTTTGTTTCATCATCAAACAATACAGCGTGGTCGCTGTCCCAGCGAACCCCTCTTGTGATATGTAATGCGATTTCAGGATAGAAACACAAAAGTGCAGGAATTTTATCAGACACAAGCTCTGTCGGGTGATAGTGTCCGTTATCCATAAGCGGCAAACAACCCTCGTGTGTTGCGGCAAAAGTAAGACCGAACTCAGCACTTCCTGTTGTGTAAGACTCTACGCCGATACCAAATACCTTTGACTCAACACAAGGCTTAACCTTGTTTCTGTCGAAAGGCTCGGACAAAATTGCTTCAATTGATTCTTTGTATCTCATTCTCGGAGCCATTCTGTCAGCAGGAATATCCTTAAAGCCATCGCCTGTCCAAATGTTCATTACACAAGGAACGCCTGTTTCTTCTGCAAAATATTGTGAAATTCTGATGCAAGCCTTTCCGTGTTCAATCCAAAATTTTCTTGTTTCTTCATCAGGGCTTGAAAGTGTTAAACCGTATTTAACTTTTGGATGTGAGAAAAATGTTGGGTTAAAGTCAATGCCCATTTCTCTTTCTTTTGCGAAATCAACCCATCTTTTAAAATGCTTAGGTTCAAGCTTGTCTCTGTCGGCAAATTCGCCATCTTCGAAAATGGCATAACAAGCGTGCAGGTTTAACTTCAGCTTTCCGGGACAAAGAGATATAACCTTGTCTATATCGGCCATCAACTCCTCAGGAGTTCTTGCGGCACCGATATAGTTGCCGGTTGTCTGTATTCCGCCTGTCAAAGGCCCTTCTGTATCAAAACCTTTAACGTCGTCACCCTGCCAGCAATGCAATGACAGAGGAATACTTTTTAATTTATTGATTGCCGCATCTGTGTCGACACCGATTTTGGCATACATTGCTTTTGCTTCTTCATATCTGTTCATATTAGACACACTTCCTTTTTATCATAATTTTCTACTTGTTATTTATAATAGAGTATATCAAAAAATATATACTATGTCAATACAATCAATTTTTTTAAAATTTAATACATCTTTTTCAAAGAGCACCACATATTTCAAAAATATTTTTAAAAAATAAGGGCAAGATATGAACAGAGGCACAAAACAATATTTTATAAAAATATATCCCACTAATTACCTGCATAAAAAGCAGAAGGGTGCTTCAAAATAACAGTGTAACAAACTTAACTTAAAAAATAAGGAGTGAAAAAAATGGCTAATAAAAGTAGTAATAATTTAGTAGTACCTCAGGCAAAGGCTGCTATGGAGCAGTTCAAGATGGAGGCTGCAAACGAAGTAGGAGTAACTCTTAACAAGGGCTACAACGGTGACCTCACATCAAGACAGGCAGGTTCTATCGGCGGTCAAATGGTTAAAAAGATGATCGAAAAATATGAACAGGACCTTCAGAACAAGGGTTAATAGTTGAAGGTTATCAACAAAATGGGGAGAGCGGCACAATGCCCTCTCCTTATTTTGTTGATAATAGTAGTAATTTCTCTGCATATTATAATTTCCGTAATATAGATGTAATTGCCAACAAGGATAAAACAGAAAAAAGCCGGATGCGAAGGGCTTTTAACGGCGACATATGATACAAGAACTATAGATTATAGTATTTTTAAATTAGGATAATCGCGTTGATACTGTTTTGCCTCTTTGCTGTCGCAGACCATATAATCAACGTCGGCAAGACTGCATTGGTAATATGTGGATTTTGTGTTGAGCTTTGAGCTATCACAAAGGAACAGCTTTTTTTCGGCATTTTCAAGCATAACATTACGGAGTGAAGTTTCGTTGTAATGCACATCGTAAATCTGACCGTCATTTGTAAGAGAATGTGCCGAAAAAACAGCCCAATCCGCATGGATATTTTTAAATGTTTTTTCTGCAATGGGACCGACAAGGGCATATCTGTTGGGCGAGAGCTGAAGCCCGCCGCTGCATATTACATCTAAATTGCCTTGGCTCATAAATCCAATAACTTCCACATTGTTGGTAATTACAGTAATACCCTTCATATGAAACAGCTCTTTTGCAAAAAATGAACAGCTTGAGGAAGGGTCAATAAATATAGTGTCACCCTCTTTGATTAGTGCGGCGGCCTTTTTGGCAATAATACTTTTTTGTGCTGAATTTTTATTTATTCTCATAGGGTATGAAACCAAAAGTGAATTGCGGTTTGTAAGCTCCACTCTGCCGTAGCTGCGGCTTATAAGGCCCGAATCCTCAAGCTCCTCCAGGTCACGTCTGACACTTGAATAGCTTGCAAAGGTTTTCTCGGCAAGTTCTTGGGTAGTTATATATTTGCAATTTTGAAGAATCTCCAAAATCATTTCCTGCCTTTCGCTTTTTAACATCAGAACATCTCCTTATATATGATTATTTTTGAACAATGTGCAAAAAAATTGTGGCTATTTGCCCTATTTCGACTATTGCTTGCAATTCCATATAGCCATATTATATAATTAACTTGTTAGTAATGTCAATATAAATTAATCATAAATATTCAATAATATTTAGGTTAAGAAATAGTCGGATAAGGGGTAAGATAAAAATGGATACTGTGAAATTTAATAAAAAAGGCGTAAAAGTTATTTCACACAGAGGTCTAAGCGGAATTGAAACCGAAAATACAAACTCGGCTTTTGTAGCTGCCGGAAACAGAAGTTATTGGGGAATTGAAACTGATGTACATAAAACGGCTGATGGTGTTTATGTAATATTTCACGATGACAATACCGGCAGAATGACAAATATAGACTTGGTTGTAGAAAGGGTAACTTATAAGGATTTATGCGAATTGACACTTAATGACATTAACGGCAAACAGGGAAGAAGAGATTTGATTATTCCGTTATTGGGCGATTATGTCAGCATATGTAAAAAGTATAATAAGCACGCAGTTCTTGAGTTGAAAAACAGTTTTACGTACGATGACATAAAAGAAATTGTTGAAATAATCGAATCATATGAATATCTTGACAATACCACGTTTATATCATTTGATATTAACAATCTTATTTCCTTAAGGCAAATTTGTCCAAAACAGAAAGCACAGTATCTTACAGATGAATTTTCAAATGAAATACTTGAAAATCTTAAAAAGTATAGACTTGGTATTGATATACGATATGATAGTGTCAATAGAGAAATGATGCAAACCTTGAAAGAAAACAATATAGAAGTAAATTGTTGGACCTGCGATGATGCCGAGAACGGAGAAAAGTTGGTCGAATGTGGGGTTGACTATATAACAAGTAACATATTGGAATAGCTTATTATATTTTTTTGAATATATTTTACGGAAGGAGTTAACAGTTATATTGATGTATGATGTTGCAATTATAGGTGGCGGAGTTGTGGGCGGTATGCTTGCAAGAACACTTTCGTCTTATAAAATAAAAACTTGTATTCTTGAAAAAGAAAATGATGTGGCAATGGGAGCAAGCAAGGCCAATTCTGCTATAGTGCACGCAGGCTTTGATGCTGAGCCCGGAACATTAAAAGCAAAATTAAACGTAAAAGGCTCTGAAATGATGGAGCAGGTTGCAAAGGAGCTTGGAGTAAAATATAAGCGAAACGGCTCTTTGGTTGTTGGTTTTAATGATGATGACAAAAAGATAATTGAGGAATTATATGAACGTGGTGTAAAAAACGGTGTAAAGGGGCTTTCAATTCTTGAAAGCAGTGAACTCCATACACTTGAAGAGAATATTTCACCTGATGCAACCTGTGCGTTAAATGCACCGACGGGGGCAATCATATGTCCCTATGAGCTTACAATAGCCGCAATAGGCAATGCTATGGACAACGGAGCGGATTTAAAGGTTAATTTTGAAGTATCAAAATTAAATCTGTGCAATGGATTTTATGAGATAACTTCGACAGACGGAGGTAGCATAAAAGCGAGATATGTTGTTAATGCCGCAGGTATTAATGCCGATACTATTGCCGCAATGGCAAATGAAACGGATATACATATTCACCCCAGACGTGGTGAATATGTATTGCTTGATAAAGCGAGCGGTGGTCTTGTTTCGCATACTATATTCAGAACGCCAACTGCTATGGGTAAGGGCATACTTGTAACACCTACCGTTGACGGTAATCTTTTACTTGGTCCGACAGCCGAAGATATGGAGGATAAAAACAACACAGCCACAACGGCAGACGGACTTTCGACTATCCTTAACAGATGTACAGAAACTACAATTGGAATAAATTTAAGGGATACAATAACATCATTCTGCGGCTTAAGAGCTGTTGGTAACACCGGAGATTTTATAATTAATTCAACTGCCGAGCATTTTATAAATGCAGCAGGAATTGAATCACCGGGACTGAGTGCATCTCCGGCTATTGCGGAATATATAACAGAGATGCTCTCAAATCTGGGGCTTGAGCTTACTAAAAACGAAAAATTTAATCCTATAAGAAAGCCGGCACACCTGTTCAGAGAAGCCTCTGTTGCGGAGAAGAACAAAATTATAGCTGAAAACAGAGCCTACGGCAGAATTATATGCAGATGTGAGGGCGTTTCCGAAGGAGAAATAAGAGAAGCAATAAGAACAAATCCTCCCGCCCGTGACCTTGATGGCGTTAAGCGTAGAACAAGAGCACAGATGGGCAGATGCCAAGGTGGATTTTGTATGCCGTATATAACGGAAATTCTTTCGGAGGAATTGGGTGTGCCCTATGATGGCATAACAAAAAACGGAGGCAGCTCAAAGCTGATGACAGGAAAAACCAAGGAGGGTTGTGAGAAATGACGGATTTGGTGATAATAGGCGGAGGTCCGGCAGGAATGAGTGCCGCTCTTGCAGCATATGAAAATGGTATAAGAGATATATTGATTCTTGAAAGAGATGAACGTCTGGGCGGAATATTACAGCAGTGCATACATAATGGCTTTGGACTTCACCGTTTCGGCGAAGAACTCACAGGTCCTGAATATGCGTGGAGATACGAAGAACGCGTGAGAGAGCTTGGTATTCCCATTAAGCTTAATACTATGGTAATGAATATCACAGCAGACAAAGAGATTACGGCAACCAATTTGACAGATGGAATATTTACAATACAGGCAAAAGCAATCATACTTGCAATGGGCTGCAGAGAGCGTTCGAGGGGTGCTTTAAATATAGCGGGAACACGTCCGGCAGGTGTATACAGTGCCGGAACGGCTCAAAAGCTTGTAAATATGAAAGGCTTTATGCCCGGTAAAAAGGTTGTTATATTAGGCTCGGGAGATATAGGTCTTATTATGGCGAGAAGAATGTCCCTTGAGGGTGCAGAGGTCAAGGCGGTGTGTGAACTTATGCCATATTCGGGCGGTCTTGCAAGAAACATAGAGCAATGTTTGAATGATTTTAATATTCCTCTGCTTTTAAGTCATACGGTTGTAAAGATACACGGGAAAAAGCGTGTTGAGGGTGTAACGATTGCCAAGGTTAACGAAAAAGGCAAGCCGATTAAAGAAACAATGGAGTTTATAGAATGTGACACATTGCTTTTGTCGGTAGGTCTTATTCCCGAAAATGAGCTTACAAAATTAGCCGGAATAGATATTAACCAAATTACAAACGGTGCGGATGTAACTCAGAGCAGAGAAACATCCGTACCGGGAGTCTTTGCCTGCGGAAATGTTTTGCACGTTCATGACCTTGTAGACTATGTTTCGGAGGAAGCGGAAATTGCCGGAAGGAATGCCGCCCTTTACATAAAAGGCGAGTTGAAAAATGATGTTGATATTCCGATTGAAACAGACGGAAAAGTCAGATATACGGTACCGCAAAGAATAACCGAAAAAAATGACACAAAGATATTTTTCAGAGTTGCAAATGTATATGATAATGCAACAATAAAAGTATATAATGGTGATGAGGTTATATTTAAGACGAAAAAAGCAAAAGTGGCTCCGGGTGAAATGCAGTGTATAACGCTAAGGGCCCAGCAGCTTGAAAATGCGGAAAAATTAAACATAGGATTGGAGGTTGTTTGATATGGCAGTAAGAGAATTAACTTGTATCATA
>CADAVS010000078.1 GCA_902791425.1 uncultured Ruminococcus sp. | reverse complement strand
GATGGCGGCTGTTGCAACTGTTATATGCCTGCTTATCTCGTACCCGTTGGCGTTTATACTGTCGAGAATGAGTAAAAAAATTCAGAGCACTATGCTTATGATAGTTATGCTTCCTATGTGGATGAACTTTTTGCTCAGGACATATGCGTGGATGACGTTGCTCGGCAATGAGGGACTTATCAACCACCTGTTCGGATTGATTGGCTTAGGCCCCTTCAAAATGCTCAATACAGTCGGTGCTGTTGTTTTAGGTATGATATATAACTATTTGCCGTATATGATTTTGCCGCTGTATTCCGTAATGGAGAAAATCGACCCAAGTGTATTGGAGGCGGCGTCAGATTTAGGCTGTAATCGTGTAAAGGCAATGTTTCGCGTTGTAGTCCCCCTCAGCATTCCGGGAATAATGTCGGGCATTACAATGGTTTTTGTACCGGCAATCAGTACATTTATTATATCAAGAATGTTGGGCGGCGGCGGAAATATGCTGATAGGCGACTTGATTGAGATGCAGTTCCTCGGAAACGCATACAATCCCAACTTAGGAGCGGCAATATCACTTGTGTTGATGGTTATTGTTCTGATAATTATGGCGGTAATGCATCAGTTTGATTCATCTGATGATGAAAGAGTTTTGTTGTAAGGAGGGACTTGATTAAATGAAAAAACTATCTAAGCTTTACGTGTCCCTCGTTTTATTTTTCCTGTATGTGCCCATATTTGTGATGATTGTGTTTTCTTTTAACACAACCAAAAGCCGTTCGGTATTATCGGGCTTTACTTTGGAATGGTATGCAAAGCTGTTTGAAAACGAGTTGATACTAAAATCTCTCGGCAATACGATAATCATTGCGGTATGTGCGTCAATTATCTCCACAGTGCTTGGAACATTGGCGGCAATAGGAATAAACCGTATGGGAAAGTTCGGCAAAACCACAGTGCTTGGTATTAATAATATTCCGATTATCAACCCTGAGATAGTTACGGGTGTATCGCTTATGCTGTTGTTTGTGTTCTTCAAAGCGAGAATGAGTATGGAGTTTGGCTTTATTACATTGCTGATAGCACATATTACATTTGACGTTCCCTATGTGGTGCTTAATGTTATGCCTAAGTTCAGACAAATGACACCGCATATTTACGAGGCGGCACAGGATTTGGGATGCGGACCTTTTAAATCATTTATTAAGGTGGTGCTGCCCGAGATTATGCCCGGAATTATATCGGGCTTTTTGATGGCTTTTACGTTCTCTCTTGATGATTTTGTAATAAGCTATTTTACAAGCGGACCCACATCGCAGACCTTGCCTATAACAATATATTCTATGACGAGAAGAAAGGTAAGTCCTGAGATTAACGCTTTGTCAACAATCATTTTTGTTGTGGTTGTTATAGTTCTTGTTATCAAGAATATTATGGAAAGAAGAAGCTTAAACGTTAAGAAATATGCAGATAAATCTGTTGAAGTTGTTGAATAAAACAGAAAGGATGATTGAAATGACATTAAAAAGAATTTTAACTGTATTTTTGGCAGGCTGTATTTTTGCAGGCTGCTTGACAGGTTGCGGAGGCAACAAGACTGCGGCTGATATAAGCGTTGAGGATACCGAATATTATCAGAAGTTCAAAGATGACGGAATTTCAATAAATGTGTATAATTGGGGTGAATATATCCCGGACGGCGCTGACGGTTCTGTGAACATTAACGATGAGTTCACAAAGCTTACGGGAATAAAAGTAAATTACAGTACCTATGCAACAAACGAGGAATTATATGCAAAGCTCAAAGCGGGAGCGGCTAACTATGACATTATTATTCCTTCTGACTATATGATTTCAAGAATGATATCTGAAGATATGCTTGAAGAAATAAATATGGATAACATTCCGAATTACAAGCATATTATGGATAAGTTCAAAAAGTTAGAGTACGACGAGGAGGAAAGATACAGCGTTCCTTATACCTGGGGTACTGTCGGCATAATCTATGACAAAGATACCGTAGAATTAAGTGAAGACGAAATTGATTGGAATGTTTTGTGGGATTCGGAATACAAAGATAACATACTGATGTTCGATAATCCCAGAGATGCCTTTGCCATAGCGGAAATAATGCTCGGATATTCGCTTAACACCGAGGATGAGGGTGAACTGAGAGCCTCTGCTGAAAAGCTGAAAGAGCAAAAAAGTGTAGTTCAGGCATATGTAATGGACGAAATTTTTGATAAGATGAGTGCGGGCGAGGCTATGTTTGCCCCATACTATGCAGGTGATGCTGTGACATTGATGAGTGAATACGACAACTTAGGCTTTGTTATGCCCAAGAGCGGTACAAACCTCTTTGTAGATGCAATATGTATTCCTAAGGGTGCCAAGCAAAAAGAGGCGGCTGAAATGTATATAAACTTTTTGACAGAGCCTGAGGTTGCTCTTGAGATTGCTGAGTATATCGGCTATTCAACACCGAATGCGGCAACCTTTGATATGTTGGATGATGAGATTAAAAACAACGGAATTTCATATCCTGATGACGAATATTTGGATATGCACACGACTGTTTTCAGAAATTTAAGCCCTGACGCAAATAAGCTTATGCAGGATTTGTGGACAGAAATAAAGTCGGATAAATAATATTATTTGCAAATCTTATCTTATTTTGCCATAATATTAACATTAAAATAATAATTTTTTTATTGCAATTCAACTGCAAATGTTATATAATAAGATTATTGAAATGAAAGGGTGAGATTATAATGAAAAAGTTTTCGAGAATTGGTTCTTGTTTGATATCTATATCTGTTTTACTTGGCTCGGTTATGATGCCTGCCTTCGCAACGGGCGATGCAAATGTTGTTATCGGAAAAAAGCTTTCCTTTGAGGAGGGCAACACTCCGTTTATATACGAGGAGCGTACAATGATACCTCTGCGTGCTGTGTCCGAGGCTCTTGATTCAACAGTGTTTTGGTTCTCTGAAACAAGCAAAATTCAGATTGTCAACTACGATACATTGCTTGTCCTTCAAATAGGAAACGGCTCAATGGCTAAGTATAAAATAGAAAACGGCGAGGTTAGCAGTAATGCTCAAATTATTGAACTCGAAGTTGTACCTATGATTCATAACGACAGAACATATGTTCCGTTGCGTGCTATTTCAGAAGCGTTTGACGCAAGTATAAATTGGGATAACCCAACACGCTCTGCAATAATTATTCCCAACGATAAGGACACAAACGATGTTTCGGTTTCCGATATGACGGGATTGCCAAATGCCACGTTATGCTCTGTATACGGCGTGATTTGTAACGAAAACGGAAAGTATTATTTGAGGTCTCTTACAGAGAACGCGGTAGGTGATTATGCAAAGATTTTCTTCTGCACACCTAAAGAAACTTCTATTTCTGATGATACAAAATATGATGAGTATGTCAGTCAGTATTGGACAGAACAGTTCGGCACGGAAAACCCGACAGGTATGGTTGTAAGATACACAGGCTTTACTGTTGCAATAGAAGGCGGTACGTGTGCATCTCTCGATAAGACAACCACAGGTATCAAATCCTTGGGATACTACGATGACTATATGAAATCTCTTGGATTGGACTTTGTTCCGTTTTCAAGCTTGAATATGTAATTGATTTGAATACTTATTAAACAAGGGCGTAGATTTTTCTACGCCCTTTTCATACTTTATTTTCTTATTTGACCGTTTCCGTATACTATAAATTTGGTCGATGTCAGTGCCTCAAGTCCCATTGGACCTCTTGCGTGTATCTTTTGTGTGCTTATTCCGATTTCAGCACCATATCCAAATTCAAAGCCGTCGGTAAATCTTGTGGAGGCATTTACATATACGGCGGCGGCATCAATCTCGTCAAGGAATTTCTGTGATGCGTTATAGTCTGAAGTAATTATTGCCTCGGAGTGACCGCTGTTATATTTGTTAATGTGTGTGATTGCCTCGTCAATACTGTCCACAATCTTTATTCCTATTTTAAGGGATAAGTATTCGGTTGCCCAATCCTCCTCGTTAGCCGTAGTGGAGTCGGGAAACATTGAACAAACTGTTTCGTCACCGACAATTTCCACGCCTCTTGAAGTGAGTTCAGGTACAATAATGGGCAGAAATTCCTCTGCAACCTCTTTATTAATCAACAACTTTTCTTCTGCGTTGCATACAGAGGGTCTCTGTGTCTTTGCGTTGATAACAATATTTTTTGCCATTTCAAGATTTGCGGAGCTGTCAACGTAAACGTGACAGTTGCCTGTTCCCGTTTCAATCGCAGGAACGGTTGCGTTCTCTACAACTGCACGTATAAGATTTGCACCGCCTCTCGGGATAATCACATCAAGATAGTCGTTCAGCTTCATCAATGCCACAGAGCTCTCACGGGTGGTATCTTCAATCAAATTGATTGAGCCGTAAGGCAAACCATTTGCATATGCCGCATCCTGCATCACCTTTACGATTGCCTTGTTAGAGTTGATTGCCTCTTTTCCGCCTCTTAGGATAACGGCATTCCCGGATTTTACGCACAGTCCTGCGGCGTCGGCTGTTACGTTTGGCCGTGCCTCGTAGATTATTCCGATAACGCCCAAGGGAACACGTATTTTGCCGATTTTAAGTCCGTTGGGTCGTTTGGTTTGAGATATTACCTCACCGATTGGGTCGGGTAGGGATACGATTTGGTCAATGCCGTCTGCCATAGAGTTTATTCTGTCCTCTGTCAAACTCAATCTGTCAATCAAGCCCTCGCTCATTCCTGAGGCTATGCCGTTGTCAATATCTGTTTTGTTTTTGGTGAGTATGTAGTCGGTGTTCTCACGCAGAGCCCTTGCAATAGCTGATAGAGCATTGTTCTTATCCCCTGAAGAAAGGCTTGCCAATCTATACGACGCTTCCTTGGCAAGCTTGCCCTTTTCAATTAATTCTTTCATATATATCAATTCCTTTTTTAGTTATATAATACAATATACCATAAAATTCTGTGTTATACAAGAAAAATATTATATAACAGCACAAATATAAACACAGTATACACATACAAATATCGACATAAATTATTTTATATGTAAAAAATGCATAATTTTTTGATAATGTGCTTGCATATTTAAAATTTTATGCTATAATTATATGTGAAATTCAGCCATCGTTTTATACGGATTTGGCTGTGTACGGCGGTTAAAATGATAGTACAAACAGAAAATGCCGCAAAAGATTTGAAAGGAGCAAGATGTATGAAATACTCGAGCGAAGTTGAAAATATGTGTCCTCTTGCCAAGGGTGCGTATCACGGTCCTGCGCCAATTCCTCAGGAGGGTAAATGGACACAGGCTAAAGAAATTAAAGACATTTCAGGTTTAACACACGGTATCGGTTGGTGTGCACCTCAGCAGGGTACCTGTAAGCTGACTCTCAATGTTAAAGAAGGTATCATTGAAGAGGCACTTGTTGAAACCGTAGGTTGCAGCGGTATGACACATTCAGCTGCTATGGCATCTGAAATTTTAATCGGCAAAACACTTTTAGAGGCTTTAAATACTGACCTCGTATGTGATGCTATCAATACTGCTATGAGAGAGTTATTCCTTCAGATTGTGTACGGACGTACTCAGACAGCTTTCTCTGAAGATGGTCTTCCTATCGGTGCAGGTCTTGAGGACTTGGGTAAGGGTCTCCGCAGTCAGGTTGGTACTACATATGCTACAAAGGCAAAGGGACCGAGATATCTTGAGTTGGCAGAGGGCTATATCACAAAGCTCGCTGTTGATAAAGAAGGTCAGGTAATCGGTTATAAGTTCGTTCACCTCGGCAAGATGATGGAAATGATTGCAGGCGGTATGGATGCAAATGAGGCTCTTGCTAAGGCAAGCGGTCAGTACGGCAGGGTTGATGATGCTGATAAGCTTATCGATCCCAGACACGAATAAGGGAGGTTAGTATCATTATGGCATTATTTGAAAGCTATGAAAGAAGAATAGACCAAATCAACGCAGAACTTAATAAGCACGGCATTTCTTCAATTGAAGAGGCTAAGCAAATCTGTGACGATAAGGGTATAGATGTTTACAATATGGTAAAGGAAATTCAGCCTATCTGCTTTGAAAACGCTTGCTGGGCATACACTGTAGGTGCTGCTATCGCTATCAAAGAGGGTTGCACAGTTGCTGCTGACGCATCAGAAAAAATCGGTCTTGGTTTGCAGGCTTTCTGTATCCCCGGTTCTGTTGCAGATGACAGAAAGGTTGGTTTAGGTCACGGCAATCTCGGTGCAAGACTTTTGCGTGAAGAAACAAAGTGCTTTGCTTTCCTTGCAGGTCACGAATCCTTTGCTGCCGCTGAGGGTGCTATCGGTCTTGCTAAGAGTGCAAACAAAGCAAGAAAGGAAGACCTCAGAGTTATTTTGAACGGTCTTGGTAAGGATGCCGCTCAGATTATTTCAAGAATTAACGGCTTCACATATGTTCAGACTCAGTTTGACTACTTTACAGGTGAAGTTAAGGTTGTTAAGGAATATAAGTATTCAGACGGCGAGCGTTCAAAGGTTCGTTGTTATGGTGCTGACGACGTTCGTGAGGGTGTTGCTATAATGCATCTTGAAGGTGTTGATGTGTCTATCACAGGTAACTCAACAAACCCAACTCGTTTCCAGCATCCTGTTGCAGGTACATACAAGAAGGAATGTATCGAGCAGGGTAAAAAATACTTCTCTGTTGCATCAGGCGGCGGTACAGGAAGAACACTTCATCCTGATAATATGGCTGCCGGTCCTGCTTCTTATGGTATGACAGATACAATGGGAAGAATGCACTCAGATGCTCAGTTCGCAGGTTCATCTTCTGTTCCTGCTCACGTTGAAATGATGGGACTTATCGGAATGGGTAACAACCCAATGGTTGGTGCTACCGTTGCGGTTGCAGTTGCAGTTGAGCAAGCAATGAAGAAATAAGATTTATTGTAGGGTCAATTTACGAATTGCCCGTTAAAATTCTTTGAAACAAATTTTAAGGTCAGACGCAAAATGCTGTGTCTGACCTTTTGTGTTTTAAATTTTAAGTCATACCATTAACACAATATTATAAATGGTTTATGTTAATAGTCTGATTTTGTTTTAAGTAACCATATTAAAGACGTTTAAAAAGAATAATATTAAAGCATTTGAAGTTATTACTGGACTGTATATAGACTGTGGTGTTATTTTGAAAGACTGTGACATTATGGAACAATATAACCTATTTTTCTGTAAAATTCTTGCATTTTCTTATAAACTGTGTTAAAATACCGTTGTTGGAGAAATCCAACCTGATACTGGGCAAGTTCGAGGGCGGTTAGCCACCTTTTTGTTCTGCTGATTTCAGCAGGGATTGGGGGGTGGTTTTATGGGAAATGAATACATAATTTATTTTATGATAGTTCTATTACTTCTTGTAATAACCATAAAAAAATAACTGCTCCTCCCGTCAAGATGAAGCAGTTATTTTAACTAAATCTCTTGGCTAACCGCTTTGCGGTCTTGCCCTTTGTCTGTCTATATTATAATCTAAATATTTGATTCTGTCAATAAAAATTACGAAAAAAGCTATGCAAACGAAAAAATCGTCTGTATAGCTTTTATTCTTAGCAATCCTTTGACAGACCGTCAATACATATAATGTTTTATTGAGGACTGTCATTTGAGAGCCTTTTTTG
>CADAVS010000077.1 GCA_902791425.1 uncultured Ruminococcus sp. | reverse complement strand
TACAGCTGATGACTTAGCGGAGAGATTGGCATCTGAAAATATAATAGCGGAGAAAACAGATGTGCCGCAATGCTTGCGTATAAGCGGTGCCATAGATGTGTACAGGTCAGAGCTTTATAAAAACGGATATTATACCTTGCAGAATATAAATTCGCAGAGGACAGCACTTGTTCTTGAGCCGAAGCCTGATGAAACGATAATTGACGTATGTTCGGCTCCCGGAGGTAAGACGACACATATTGCAGAGCTTATGGAAAATCAAGGAAGAGTAGTCGCCTTTGATATACATAAGCATAAGATAAGCCTTATACAAAAAACGGCAGAGAGATTGGGGATAAGCTGTGTTGAGGCAATATGTCACAATTCGGAAAACACACTTGATGAATATAAAGAGTCGGCGGACAGAGTTTTGGCAGATGTTCCTTGTTCGGGAATAGGCGTTATACACCGCAAGCCTGATATAAAATACAACAGGTGTGGAGAAGATATAACTGCCCTGACACAAATTCAGGCAAAGATATTAAATTCGGCAGCAGCATATGTAAAAGTGGGCGGTACCCTTGTGTATTCCACCTGCACGATACTTAAAGAGGAAAACGAGGATATAGTAAGTTGCTTTTTGGAAGAACATAAAGATTTTGAAAAGGATTTTGAAAACTTGTATCTTGCAAGCGATACGGAGGGCAGCGGTTTTTACATTTGCAGAATGGTGAGAAAGAAGTAAACATATGATAAAAACAAATTTAAAGGATTTTACCATATCTGAATTGGAAAAAATAATTTCGGATATGGGAGAAAAAAGGTTTCGTGCCAAGCAAATTTTTAAGTGGCTGTATGACGGAGCGGAGTCCTACGAAGAAATGACGAATATTCCCAAAAGGCTTATCGAGAAGCTTGATGAAAAATATTCGGTAAATAACTTAAAAATTGAACAAAAATTTGTTTCACGTATTGACGAAACGAGGCGTTATCTGTTACAATTAGATGATGGCAATTTTGTTGAATCTGTACTTATGAAATATCATCACGGATATACCATATGCGTATCGTCACAGGTTGGCTGTGCAATGGGTTGTGCCTTTTGTGCGTCGACTGTCGGCGGCAGAGTCAGAAGTCTGACAGCAGGTGAGATTATCGGGCAGGTTATGACGGTTCAAAAGGACTTGGGGCTGAGGATATCAAACATTGTTATGATGGGAATGGGTGAGCCTCTTGACAACTTTGACAATGTTATGCGTTTTTTGGAGAACGTAAACAATCCTTTGGGACTTAACATCGGTCACAGACATATTACATTATCAACCTGCGGTTTGGTTGATAAGATTTATGAGCTTGCCGACAGAAAATTACAGATTACATTGTCGATATCGTTGCACGCACCCAATGATGAAAAAAGGTCGGCAATTATGCCTGTAAACAAAAAATATAACATTGAAACATTGTTAAAGGCGTGCAGATATTACATTGAACAAACAGGAAGAAGAATATCTTTTGAATACACGCTTATCAGAGGAGTAAACGATAACGAGGCGGAGGCAAGAGAGCTTTTAAAGCTGATTAAAGGATTGCTGTGCCACGTAAATCTGATACCCGTAAATGAGGTTAAAGAGAGCGGCTTTTCGGCGTCTGACAGAAATGCAGTTGAAAAATTCAGAGCCGTTCTTGAAAAGGGTGGAATATCGGCAACTGTCAGACGTGAGATGGGAGCGGACATCAGTGCCGCTTGCGGTCAGTTAAGGGCTAACCGCAATGCTCGATAGGTGCAAATAGGAGGTGTAATGCATAATGGATACATTTGGCTTGAGTGACGTTGGATGCGTAAGAGAACTCAATGAGGATTGTTTTTGCATACACGGCTTTAAAAATTCAAACCGAGGGTTTTGTATTCTTGCAGACGGTATGGGAGGACACAATGCAGGAGAGGTCGCAAGTCAGAATGCGGTGAAGTTTGTTGCTGATGAAATGCAAAGGCTTACCGCTGAGGAAAATGCAGGAATACCCGGCAGAATTAACGAAGCGATATGTAATGCAAATCAAAAGATTTATAAAATGTCCTGCGAGAATGAAATTCACAGAGGAATGGGAACTACAATAGTTGTCACGTTTATTTCAGACGGTGCGGCGTATATTGCAAATGTCGGTGACAGCAGAGCATACGCTGTCAGGGGCGATGAGATTGTGCAGATTACCAAAGACCATTCAGTCGTTGCGGAGCTTTTAATGAGCGGAATGATTACCCGTGAGGAAGCACATATGCATCCTCAGAAAAACATTATTACAAGGGCGGTAGGTACTGACAAAAGTGTTGTTGCCGACGTTTTTGAGTACGACTTTGCAGAGGGAGATGTGCTTATTATGTGTAGTGACGGACTTAGTAATATGCTTGATGATAATGAGATATATAATATAGTTAAAATGGAAGAAAATTCAGAGAATACGGTTCGCAGGCTTGTTGATACCGCAAAGGAAAACGGCGGTATTGATAATATTACTGTAATATGTATTCGGTTTTAATAGGAGGTAAAACATATGGATTTAGTTGGAAAAATGCTTGCGGGTCGCTATGATATAATAGACGAAGTCGGCAAGGGCGGTATGGCAAATGTGTATAAGGCACAGGACCACTTTTTAAATCGTTTTGTAGCCATAAAGGTACTTAAGGAGGAACTCAGTGATGACAAGGAGTTTGTTCACAGATTTAATACAGAGGCTCAGGCGGCTGCCAGAATAAGCAATCCTCACGTTGTATCTATATATGATGTAGGCTTTGAAAACGGGCTTTACTACATCGTTATGGAATATATAGAGGGCATAACCTTAAAAGAGTATATTGAGAAAAAACATAATTTGTCCTGGAGAGAAGCGGCAGAATTTGCGGCTCAAATATGTGAGGGCTTGGATGCCGCACATAAGCAGTCCGTTATACACAGAGATATTAAGCCACAGAACATAATAATGACGGCTGACAATGTTTTAAAGGTGACTGACTTTGGTATTGCAAGGGCGACTTCACAGGCAACAACTACAAATTCAAGCTCTACAATAGGTACTGTTCATTATCTCTCGCCTGAACAGGCAAGGGGCGGATATACAAATGAAAAAACTGATATCTATTCCTTGGGTGTTGTTCTGTACGAAATGCTGACGGGCAGACTTCCGTTTAATGACAGCACAGCCGTTGCTATTGCCATAAAGCATATTCAGGAGAAGCCGATACTTCCGCGTATATTGAATAATGATATTCCTGAGTCTATGGAATATATTGTTATGAAGGCAATGAATAAAGAGCAAGGCTTAAGATATGCGAGTGCGGAAGATTTTTTGACAGATTTAAGAAAGGTGATAGCAAACCCGAATGTTAAGCTGAATGTTAAGCCTGTAATGGATGCGGATATGGAGGCTACCCGTAAACGCAGTGCAATAGGCGATGATGAAATCGAGAACTACGAAAGAAATCGTCGGGCAGAGAGTAAAGAATATAAAGAGTATGCAGAGAAGATGGATAGAGAAGTGGAGGAGAGAAGACTGAGAAACGTAGATAGAAAGCAAGCAATAAAAGCACAGAAAAGGAAGGAACGCAGAATTACCATCGCGGCAGTTCTGGCGGCAATACTTGTTATTGCAGGACTTGGATTTGCCTTTAGTGCGTTATCGGGAGGCAGTGTGACCACCTTGTTTACGGGTTCAGAGAAGATAGATATTCCTAATGTCATTGATATGAAGCTGACTGATGCTCAGAAGAAGTACAAGAGCGAAGGCTTCAGTATTGTAAAGAAGAGTGAGAGAGCAAGTGATAAGGAAGCAGGTACTATTCTTGAACAGGACCCGCCTGCAGGGAACAGCGTAACCAAAAAGTCAGATATTATTATTAATGTTGTTGTAAGTGCAGGTATTCAAAACAAGACTGTCGACAACTATGTATCTATGAAGTCTGATGATGCAAAGAAGAAGGTTGAAGAAGGCGGCTTTAAGGTAAATATTGTTGAGCAAGAGAGCAGTTCGGTTGAGAAAGGTGTTGTTATCAGTCAAATGCCCGCAAGCGGAACATCTGCTTCTGAGGGTGCACTTGTTACTTTGTATGTAAGCACAGGTGATGCAAAGAATACCACTGAGAGTAATACTTCAAATAATAGTAATGTATCAACACCGAGCGGTTCAAACTCAAATAACAGCTCAAACACAAACAGCACGAACTCAGGCAGCAACAGTACGGGAAATAATGCAACAGGCGGAGGTTCATCACAAACAAATTCAGGTGCTTCAAGCAGCGGTACAAGCGGCGGTTCAAGCAGCGGTACAAACGGCGGTACAAGCGGTGGTACAAATGGTGGTACAAACGGTGGTACAAACGGTGGTACAAGCAACGGTACAAGCAACGGCGGTACAAGTGGCAACACAAGTGGCGGCACAGGCGGCGGTTTATCACCAAGCAACTGATTGTTAGGGCGAGAGTATAAAAGGGAACTATTATGCCGGAAAATAAAACAGATTATATTTCAGGAGTAATTGTTAAAGGAATAAGCGGTTTTTGGTATGTTGATTCCGAGGAAGGATATTTTGAGTGTCGGGCAAGAGGAAGCTTTAGAAATGATAACATAAAGCCCCTGGTTGGTGACAAGGTTTTGATATCGACTGATATTGAAAGCGGCAAGGGGACTGTTGAAAAGATATTGCCTCGTAAAAATGTTCTGCTCAGACCACCTGTGGCAAATGTAACTCAGATGGCGGTCATTTTGGCGACCGCCAATCCTAAGCCTAATCTGTATTTAACAGATAAGGTTTTGGCATCGGCAAAGCTTGCAAACGCAAAGGCGTTGATTTGTGTAAACAAAACCGATATCGAAAATGCGGACGAGATATGTGATATATACAAAAAAGCAGGATATACAGTTATTCCTATGAGTGCTAAAAATGACGAAAATATAGACATTCTGAGAGAGTATTTAAAGAAAAATGTTACGGTTTTTGCCGGTAATTCAGGTGTCGGTAAGTCGAGTATATTAAACAAAATAACAGGTCTTGACCAATTTGAAACAGGGGAAGTCAGCAAAAGGGTAGAACGAGGCAGGCATACAACAAGGCACAGTGAGCTTGTTAAAGTTGATGAAATGACATATATTATAGACACGCCGGGTTTTGGTAATCTTGATATGTCACTTTTAAATCCCGAGAATTGTGCAGGTTTATTTATTGAATTTGAGCAATATATCGGTAAGTGTCGTTTTATTGATTGCAACCATACAGTCGAGCCGGGGTGTGCTGTTTTAGAAGCACTTGAAAATGGCGATATAGAGCCTTCAAGGCATAACAGCTATATAAAGCTGATAGAAGAACTTAAAAATAAGCGGTAAATTATAAGGGAGTTTATGCAAAATGAGAGAGATAAGGATTGCGCCATCACTTTTAGCAGCTGATGCAGCAAAGCTCGGTGAAGAGGTATGCAAGGTCGAGAAGGCAGGGGCGGAGTGGCTTCATCTTGATATTATGGATGGACACTTTGTTCCTAATTTGAGCTATTCGGCTCAGGTTGTAAAGGCGTTAAGACCATTGAGTAATATGTTTTTTGACGTACATCTGATGATTTCTGAACCTCAAAAATATATTGACGACTTTATAGACGCAGGAGCGGACTTGATTACTGTTCATACAGAGGCGGTCAAAAGCACAGATAAACTCCGTGAAATTGCCGATTATCTGCACAGCAAGAACATAAAGGCAGGGATTTCGATTAAGCCGAAAACTTCTGTCGAAGAAGTAAGGGATGTTCTTGATGTATTTGACATGTTGCTTATTATGACGGTAGAGCCGGGGTTTGGCGGACAGTCATATATGGCGGATATGGAAGATAAAATCAAGAGTGCCGCAAGCATTGCCGATAATGAGCATCAGCATCTTGATATTCAGGTTGATGGCGGAATAAGCTTAAAGACAGTATCTCACGCGGCATCTTGCGGAGCGAATATATTTGTTGCAGGGTCGGCTGTGTTTAATGCAAGCGATACAAATGCTGTTGTCAGTGAACTGCGCCGTTTGGCGAGCGATGCGTTTGATAAGAGATGAAGGCTGTAATTTTCGCAGGGGGAGTAATTGAAGATTACTCATATATAGATTTAACGGAGATTGAAAATTCGCTTGTTATTGCGGCTGACGGTGGATACAGACACACTGTAAATCTCGGTATTACACCTGATATTTTTATTGGTGATAATGACTCGTGGAAAAAGGATTTCCCTGTCGGAATTGACGTGATTAAATGTCCGACGGAAAAGGATTATACCGACACCAACAGATGCATTGATTATGCCATTGAAAAAGGTTGCTGTGAAATAGATATATATGGCGGATTGGGTGGCAGACTCGACCACGAGTATTCAAATTTTTGCCTTTTGGCATACGGACTTAAAAGAGGTACCAAAATCAGACTGCTTGACAAAAATAACGAGGTATGGATGGAGGACAAGCCCTTTAAAATAAAAAAGAACGATAAAAAATATGTGTCTTTTTTCCCGTATGGCGGAGCGGTAGAAGAGTTTTCAATTAAAGGACTTAAGTATGAGACGGACCATATGTCTTTAGATTTCTGTCAGGCACAGGCGTCGAGTAATGAGTTTGCAGAGAGTGATATTGCGGAAATTTCGTTTAGTAACGGTATACTGATAGTTATGTACTGTAACGATATAAGTTAGATGGGAGTTTATTGTTATGAGATATTTCAACAGAATAATTACAGTATTTGTCATTGCGTGCTTGTGTGTTGTCGGCAACGGGTGTTCTTCGGCATCAAAAAATGATGCAAAAGATTCTTTTGCAAATATGATGAATGCATTTAAAGAGTGCAATAGAGAAGAAATTAATAAGTATTACAGCTTCAGTGCGGTTACCACATATATAGATGAGGCAAGCGGAGAGGAATATCAGGAGGCTGTTTTGTCAACATTGAATAGTATGGACTATAAGATTAATTCGGTCAAGGATGCAGGTGAAAATGCTATAGTTATAAATGCTGATATAACAACACTTGATTATTCTAAGATAATCGAAAAGTATATAGAAGATGTGATGGAGCTTGTTGAAAGCAAAGAATATCAAGTGCAGATAAAATCAATGACCGCAGATGATTACAAAGCTCTGATGGCAAAAAAAATGGTTGATGCGATTTCTGAAAGCTCAAGCGAAAAGGTTACAAATACAGTTGATGTCTTAATGATAAGGTCGGACAATAAATGGATTCTCGGCGGCGATGCAGATGCCTTTTTAGGTATTCTTTTTGCTGATATCAGCAATGCTGTTGAATCTTTGACATAGATGTTAAAACAGTAATATACACATCACCTTCTGCATATTATTGCAGTGAGGTGATTTTTGTGTTTAGTGCTGTTAATTTAAAAAAACTTGTGACGAGCTTGTTTTTGCCGTTGATAACAGGTCTGTTGGCAAGTTTTTTGACAAGGGGTAATATGGATATATATCAGCGTATATCTGTGCCGCCATTATCTCCGCCTTCGGTTGTGTTCCCGATTGTGTGGACAATTTTATATATTCTGATGGGAATTTCTTTGTATATTGTCAGAGTGTCACGTGGAAGTAATGATGTGAAAAAAATCGGATATATATTCTACGCCTTGCAGCTCTTCTTTAATTTTGTATGGCCTATTCTGTTTTTTAACTTAGGTGCGTACACTTTTTCAGCCGTTTGGCTTGGTATAATGATTGTGCTGATAATGTTAAATATTATTTGGTTTGCTAAGGTAAATAATGTATCGGCATATCTGCTTATTCCATATCTTGTTTGGTGTCTTTTTGCCCTATATCTGAATATAGGAATAGCAATTTTA
>CADAVS010000076.1 GCA_902791425.1 uncultured Ruminococcus sp. | reverse complement strand
TGCACAGATAGTATAATAAAAATATGACGGAGCATTAGACTTAATGCCCCGTCATATTTTTATATATTTGCAATGCCTGTTATTACGTTGTGCAGATTTGTTTCACTGCTGATTGCATATTTTATGGTATATGCTGTACCGCCTCTGGGTGAAGTCATATAGAAGATACAATGGTCGCTGTTGTCTATCATATACCGATTGCGTTTTTGCATACAACCGCTATAATAGTTATCGGAAACATAAATAACTTTATCTGCAAGAGAAAGAATATTATTGTATTCTTTTATGTTTTTTAAATTCCAATCCTTAGCTTGCTCTTTGCAAGGTAACGCAAGAGTGAGTATGATATCAGAATTATGCTCTCTTGCCTCGATAACCGCCTTTGCCGCCAAAGTATCAAAGCCTAAGGCTCCGCCTGCAATAAAGTTACACACCCCCGTTCCGGCAAGAGTAGTAATTAATTTCAACAAATTTTGACATATGATTTCTTTATGTTCGGTTTTTATAATCCTATGACCCGTAAAACAACAGGTCTTTGATTTTTCGTTCATATATGCACTCCTTAGATTGAGTAATCAAAAAAAGTATACCACAAACATAAATTTAAGTCAATTGCCTTAAAAATATGCACAAAAAAATAAAGATTATTTTGTCATAACAGTGTGTGAAATAAATAAACCCCATTTGTGAAACAAATGTAATCTGCCCACAATATTTTGAGTTACTGTAATTGAGCAAATACACTATAAGGCGTAATTGTAAAAATGTTACACCGATGTAACAAAAAAGAATTATTTGTGCAGAACTTACAAAAAATATTAAATATTAAAATTGAAATACAAAAAAACGACGGAAAAGTATTGATTTAAAAGTAAAAATGTGATATAATGAGCAAGGTTGTGAAATTTATTATGAAAAAAGTATTTAATTTTGAGGTGGATATTAATGCGAATGCGTATTAAGGCAGTCGTTGTATGCACAATATGTATACTATCTGTTGTGTTGTCGCAGATTGCGGTGTTTGGTATGGAGTTTTCGGATGTTCCGATTACGGCTACATATTACAAAGCTGTAAACCAGCTTAGCAACGACGGAATTATACAGGGCAGAGGCGATGGCAAATTCGGACCGAGGGATAAGACGACGCGTGCAGAATTTTGTGCGTTTGTTGCAAGGGCGAATAACTATAATGAAAATTATTATACAGCAAGCGGAACTCCGTTTACAGATGTTGCAAGGGACAGCTGGGCTCAGGGTTATATTTCGTACTGCTATGAAAACGGTTATGTAAACGGAATGACTGAGACAAGCTTTTCGCCCAATGATAATGTAACGGCGGAGCAGGCGATTAAGGTTGTTGTATGTGCCAGCGGTTTGGGGGATGACTCCCTTTCAAAGGTTGGACCTATGTGGTATTCCGGATACGTGGATGTCGCTAAAAGAAGTGGTTTGCTTGACGGAGGTATATACACCATAGGATTGCCGGCAACAAGAGCGTTTGTGGCTCAAATTGTTTATAATTCAATGTTGATAAAGGGAGAGAGCCAAGCTACGGGAACAGATGCCGTTGATGTAAGTGGTAACAGATTATCAAGCGGAACAACAGTTGCTGTTGTTGACGATGGGTCTGTTACCAATGTCTATGAGCCTGAGAATATATGGGAGCCTGATGATGCAGAGGCACTTGAGCGTGAGTATTATCAGAAGGTTCAATATTATGGTGAAGATTACGAGAAATATATAAAAGAAGAAGAAAACAGTAATAACTATACTGTTGCGGATACTAACGAGGAATACGAATATGTACCTATCGGTTCTTCTGAGGGAATGTTAGTTGTAATTGACCCCGGACACAACAACAGCGGTGTTGATACGGGTGCCACAGGCAATGGCTTGAGGGAGCAGGATATTACATTCTATATTGCAGAGAAGCTTAAGCCTCTCCTTGAAAGAAACGGTTTCCGGGTAATAATGACAAGAAATTCTGTTAAGGAAAACGTATCTACCGAGTCGGTAAGTGCCAGCCTTGCCCGCAGAGCTGATATTGCAAACAGAAACGGAGCAGATTTGTTTGTTTCTATTCACTGTAATGCCGGAGGCGGTACAGGTACAGAAACCTACTACTGCACAGGTTCAAGTGATGGCAAGGTTTTTGCGACATTTATTCAAGAGGGTATGCTTGATGCGGTTGGACTGAGAAATCGTGGAGTCAAGAATGCCAGATATGCCGTTTTAAGGAACACTAATATGACAGCAGCATTGCTTGAAACAGGATTTATTGATTCTGCAAATGATGCCAAGTATTTGGGCAGTGAAGAATATCAGCAGGCATTTGCTGAAGGAATTGCAAAGGGTATTTGTAATTATGTTGGCATAGAATATCAATAAGATTTTAATACCGACGGCAATTTACTGCCGTCGGTATTTGTGATAATATGTTAATGATGGAGGATAAAATGATTAGCAATAAGAAAATAGTAAAGACGGAACTTCTTGCCCCTGCGGGAAATTTGGAAAAACTGAAAACAGCATTGACGTATGGTGCAGATGCAGTGTATATAGGCGGAGAAGAATTTTCTTTAAGGGTTGCGGCGGATAACTTTACAAATGATGAGATACGGCAGGGTGTGGAGTTTGCCAAAAGCAGAGATAAAAAAGTATATCTCACAGCAAATATTATTCCACATAATAATGACATAGACGAATATGAGAAATTTCTGCGTGAGGTTAAGGATATCGGAATAGATGCCGTGATACTGTCGGACCTCGGTATGTTTGATATAACTCGGGAAATCGCACCGGAGCTTGATATTCACGTAAGTACTCAGGCTAATAATGTGAATTACAGAAGTGCCCGTAAGTGGTACGAAATGGGAGCAAAGCGTGTTATTCTTGCAAGAGAGATGTCCCTTAGTGAAATATCGGAAATCCGTGAACGCACAGACTCGAGCTTAGAGCTTGAAGCGTTTGTACACGGGGCAATGTGTATATCCTATTCGGGCAGATGTTTGCTCAGCAACTATATGTCAGGTCGTG
This sequence comes from uncultured Ruminococcus sp., assembly GCA_902791425.1. Lineage (GTDB taxonomy): Bacteria > Bacillota > Clostridia > Monoglobales > Monoglobaceae > UMGS1820. The sequence continues at coordinate 4,831 of CADAVS010000076.1, read as the reverse complement.
ACAGCAATCAAGGTGCTTGTGCTCACCCGTGCAGATGGAAGTATTATCTGATGGAAGAACAGCGTCCGGGAGAATATATGCCTGTGTACGAAAACGAGAGAGGAACGTTTATTTACAATTCGAAGGACTTATGTATGATAGAGCATATAGATAAGCTTGTGGAGTGTGGTCTTTCGAGTTTTAAAATTGAAGGAAGAGTCAAGTCGGAATTTTATGTTGCTACAGTCGTTGCGGCATACAGACAAGCAATAGACTCATATATAGCTGACCCGCAAAATTGGAGGTTTAAGCAGGAGTGGTATGATGAACTTAAAAAGGTAAGTCACAGGGACTATACAACAGGCTTTTATTTCGGTAAGCCCGGCGGTTCGGAGCAGCATTATGCCAGCAGTTCATACATTCGTAACTATGATATGGTTGGAACTGTTGATGATTTTGACGAAAAGAGTATGACGGCAAAGGTTGTTCAGAAAAACAGATTTTTTGTTGGCGATGAAGTCGAATTTTTGTGTCCCGACGGCAGCTTCTTTACCCAAAAGATTAATGAGATTATTGATGAAAACGGAAATTCTGTAGAGGTTGCAAACAGACCGCAAAGCATTGTGTTTATAAAAACAGATAAAAAAGCTGAAAAAAGCTCGTTTATGAGAAAAAAGCGTTCAATTGACTGAGATAGAATATAATGTTACAAATTTGTAAGACATTGACATACTGTCGTTATTGACTTTTTGACATATAGGTGTTAAAATGAATACAAAAGAATGTTATATTAAGGATAGTATAAAAATTTACGGAGGTTATAATTTATGAAAAGAGCGAGAGGTTTTATAAGTGCTGTGTTAGCAGTTGCTATGGTATTGTCGTGCTTTGTTGTGTTTGCTGAAGAAACAACACCTGCATCGACAGGAAGTTTATCGGATGTTACATCTGACAGCATATATTATGACGCGGTTAAGACGCTGAATGCAATGGGTGTAATTAAGGGCTATGAGGATAGCACGTTCAGACCGGACCAAAATGTTACAAGGGCTGAATTTACAGCTATGCTTATGAGAATATTGAAGCTTGGCTCAATCGGAAGTACGAGTGCTGCTGAATTACCGTTTACCGATATTGATGATAATAACGGTGATTACAATTGGGCAATTCCAAATATTAATACGGCATATGCAAAGGGTGTAATCAACGGCTATGAGGACAACACATTCAGACCGAGTGCCAATGTTGCATACGAAGAAGCGATTAAAATGATAATGTGTACTCTTGGATATACTGCATCTGTGGATACTACACCTTGGTACGCAAACTATATCAGCGTTGCGGCTCAAAAGGGTGTCACAAAGGTGGCTTCTCAAATCGGTGCAGCAGAAACACCTGCAAGCCGTGCTTGTATTGCACAGCTCCTTTACGATTCTCTTGACGTAAGAATTGTTGAGAACAACGATGTTACGGACAAGACAATTTTGAATGACTACTTAAATTATGAAAAGACAACAGGTATAATATATTCAAATGATGTAACAAGTCTTGATTCTCAGGATATAAATATTCGTGAGAACGAGATTATGATTTATGCAAAAGAGCCTGACACAAATAGATATGAGTTGCATACATATGTAACAACAGATGCCAATTTAAAGAATTATTTGGGATATGAGATTGACTTCTACTATACAACTTCGGGTTCAACAAGAACAATTGCGTTGTGTGTTTTAGATGATGCAGAACCTCTTGTTATAAATGCGTCAGACGTTGAAACGGGTACTTCATCCGCAAGTCAGATTAAATATTATGCGAACAGGGATGACAATAAAGAAAAGATTGCAAATATTTCGTCTGATAACGTAGTTATCTATAATGGTAAGCTTTACGGCAACAGCAGAAGCTCGAGCCGCTTTGATGTAAGTATGATTCCTCTTATCGGTCAGGTAAGACTTATTGATTCTGATGATGACAGAGTATATGATGTGGTTGATATTACATCTTATGATGTATATTATGTTTCAAGCAAATCATCAACTTCATACGAAATTGTTGATAATGTAATTCAGCCTGCAGAAAATAAAACATTGAAGCTTGATAAGGCAGCTGATGCAAATTTAACAATTGTAGATAAAAATGGTAAAGAACTTGAATTTACTTCAATAGCAGTGGGAAATATTATTTGCTATACAAAGAGCAATGGTGGTACCCCGTTGAAAAAGGCAATAGTATTAAGCGATAAGATTACAGGAACAATTACCGCTATTCAAAACGATAAAATAACGATATCCAATAAAGAATATTATATATCAAATGCGGCTCCGTGGTTAAATGGCGGAAAGCTCGACGAGGCTCCTCAGAACCAGGATGCAGGCACATATTATCTCGATTTAAACGGAGATATAGTTGCATATACAAAAAAGGACACTTCTGTAAGCACACGCTATGGCTTTGTGGTTGCTTATGCAGAGGACAAAGAGTCATTTGACGGGGATGTTACTTTCAGAGTATTGGATTCTGCAGGTAAAACACAATACATAAAGACATACAGAAGCACAAGTGTAAACGGAGAACCTTGCACAACGGGAACCGATGTTTTGGAAGCTCTCAGAGATGCGGTTGACAATGGCAAGTCAGGTGCCGAGGGTGTTCAGCAGGTCATCAAATACACAACAAAGACTGTAAACGGTAATGTGGTATTTGATAAGGTTTATACTGCAACTTCTGTTGACAAGGGCGGCGAAATTGTATCGGATAAGCTTACAACATTATCTAACATTAAAAGAGAAGATACAGCAAAATACGAGAGTTCATACATTACGTGCAATGGAACAAAAATAAACCTGGGCAGTGCAATCGTATTTATTGTTCCGGAGGATGGTGTTTATAACAACTTCAAAAAATCATCTGTATCATATGTGTTTAACGCAAGCGGTAATTACAATGTAGAAGTATTTGACGTTTCTGCTACAAATGTTCCTAAGGTAGTTGTTGCTTACGGTGCCGACAGTTCTAAGAAGATTACTACATCAACTCCTATATGTGTTATAAAAGAAAAGACAGAATCTATGAAAGATGACGAAAACGCATGGAAGCTTGCAGGTTATAAGACAAGCACTGCGTTCAGTGAATTTGACACAATGTGGATATCTGACGATTCTAACAGAGATATTGTAGAATCTCTTGCAAGAGGAGATATATTCAGAACAGGTACGGATGCTGATGGCGATGCATTGTTTGTTGCCGGCGATGAAGAGAGAACACATATAATTTATCAAGTTGGCAAAGAAAACGAGTTCGGAATATTTGGTAAAATAAACAATGCGTCATACAGCGGTGTACTCTTAGGCAGCATTGTTGCAAAGGATGAAGAATCTTTATCAATTGCCCCTGAAAAGCTTACAAAGGATAGCGAGGGTTATAATGAGTCTAACTTACAGCTCTATAACGTAAAAGACTTTAAAAATACCCAAATCCTTAAGTATGATAATGCAGGAAAGACTTTAGATATTATTGAAATACCAACCGACGAATATCAGGCTGCAATTGATGCGTTGTCTGCATATGATGATGGAACGGAGCCAAGCAAAGTTCTGCTCTATGTCTATAAGAAAGCGGTTAAGCTTTTAGTAATTTTGCCTGAGTAATTATAAGTAATTTAAAAATCCGCAAGGCTATTGTTCTTGCGGATTTTTCTGTATGATAACAACCGCAGACAAAATTTTATGCTACTTCAGACAAAATTTTATGTTATCCGCTTGACAAGAAAAGAATAAAGTGATATAATGATTTAAGTATAAACGAAGATGTTTATTTTTGGGACATTGTGCCCAAAAATCGGCATCTTCTTTTTTTATTGTAAAATTGTGAAAGGCGGATGTTTTATGAAACTTAAAGAGGGACAAGTCAGGATACCGTCAGGCTGTGCTATATCAGCAGTTATATCCCGTGACGGAAACAGAATGACGGGAGAAAAAATAATAGAAAGTATGCGGCCTATGCACGACCGTTCCAATGGTCTTGGCGGTGGCTTTGCCGCTTACGGAATATATCCCGAATATAAGGATTTTTACGCTCTGCATATATTTTATGATGACAATACCTCAAGACACGAGTGCGAACAGTTTTTAAAAGAAGGTTTTGAGATTGTCAGAGCAGAGAATATACCTACAAGAAAGCATAAAAACATTACGGATGAACCTTTGATTTGGAGATATTTTGTAAATCCGCTTGCCTCTGTTCTGGCAAGGGTGCAGCTTGACGAAAAGGAATATATGGCTTGTACTGTTATGAAGATAAACACAGAGGTAAAGGGTGCTTACGTATTTTCAAGCGGTAAGAATATGGGTGCATTTAAGGCTGTTGGCTTTCCTGAGGATGTAGGTGAGTTTTACAGACTTGATGAATATGAAGCGTATTCCTGGACAGCACACGGACGTTATCCGACCAATACACCGGGTTGGTGGGGCGGTGCTCATCCCTTTGGTTTGTTGGATTACACTATTGTTCACAACGGCGAGATTTCGTCTTATGATGCAAACAGACGTTTTATAGAGATGTTTGGTTATAAGTGCACACTTCAGACTGATACAGAGGTTATTACATATATTGCTGACTACCTTATCAGAAAGCAGGGGTTGACACTTGAAGAGGCGGCATCGGTAATTGCCGCACCATTCTGGAGCACCATAGAGGAACGGGAGGATAAAGATGTTCTTAAGTATTTGAGGTGTGTATACAGCAGCTTGCTGATTACCGGTCCATTTTCGATTATATTGGGATTTAACGGCGGACTTATGGCGTTGAATGACAGACTTAAATTGCGTAGTATGGTAACAGCCGAAAAGGA
>CADAVS010000075.1 GCA_902791425.1 uncultured Ruminococcus sp. | reverse complement strand
ACCTTTCTTTTGTGGATTTGTTTTTTAGTCGAAACTATTTTACCACAATTTTTGGTTGTTGTCATTTTTTAATGTAACATATCTATTTTAACACTACAAATATTTAACAACAATTAAAATTATTAATCATAAAAACCAATCAGATTGTCAAACAAAAGAACCCAGGTTTCCAAATCAACCTCTCCCGTCTGCGGAAGTCCGAAAAATCTCTGTGCATCCATCACCGCAACGGTTGTTTCGTGACCGTAAACGCCGTCAGGATTTATAAGTGTTGATATTTTATCCGTGCTCCACAAATGCCGAAGTGCAGTTTGCAATTCATAAATGTTCTGAAAATTGTCATATATTGAAGTTTTCATTTTGTCCTCCTATCTACTGTCCCGAATTTTCGGTTACGGTATACCCGGGATTTTGACCAAATGACTTTTCCTCCCCCTGAGATAAGTCTGAATACAGGCTTGCTATACTGTTCCAAACCGTCAAATCAACATATCCTCTTTCCGGCAAGCCAAACTCACGCTCATACGCAAGCACCGCATCCTGAGTTTCTTCACCATAATATCCCGTTACCGCAACAGTCGGAATTGATGTGTACGTTTTTGATATTAATGCCAAATATTTTTGCAGTTCCTCTACGTCCTCACCGCTTGAACCCAATATCAAAATATCACCCGGATATGGTGAAATTCCTGAAATTCTAAATTCCTCAGGCAGTGAGTCATACTTAGATTTATATGACGAATATAACGCATTCCAGGTCGCTTCATCAACCACACCTGTCTGCGGAAGTCCTACGGATTGCTGAAAAGCCGACACGGCATTTTTCGTTGCCTGCCCATATACCCCATCCTGAGTCACCGCAGGTATGAAGTCATTAAATTGTGCTATAAAGCTTAGATAGTATTGTACAAGCTTTACTCCCGCCCCTGTGGAGCCCACGTCAAGAGTATCCTGAAACTGATTACTTACATTTGATGCACTTACCCCTTCGGAGTCCAACTCTGACAGCTTTTTCACACTTGAATATATGTACACTATTTTATACCACGTGGCTTTTCCTATAATGCCGTCTTGCGTCAAGTTAAATATCTCCTGAAACTTTTTGACGACCGCCTCGGTCTGCACATCAAAAATACCATCGGGATATGCTATCTTCGGGATTGCAGGATAATTCTTTGAAATTCTGTTAAGGGAAATTTGTATTCTTTTTACCTCAGGACCTATAGACCCTATTCTGAGAGGCGTTCCCGGATAACTCTCTGTTCTGCCCGCGATGGGTGCATCCTCTACTATGGAAACATCACCATAGTAGCTTGACAGTATTCTGTAAGGTGTATAACCCTCATTGGCAAGAGACACCGAACCCCATTGGGACAAACCACCGGGGCATACCGACGTAGTTCCGTTGCAATATCTGGCATAAAGCGGTGCTAAGTCGTCACCTCGGACTATATAATCATTGAAAATTTCGTCAGCTATCATACTTATATTCTCAAATATATCTCTGCCATATACAAACGCCTGGTCATACTGCGTTGTATTGGTAATGTCAAAGTCATAGCCTCTTACTCGGTAATACTCAGTGAATATGCGATTTAACGCAAAGCTTATCTGTGCATACATATTTGCCCGGATTGCACTTTCGGGCCACGTCGGATAAATCTCGCTTGATGCAACATTCTTTATATAATCTATAAACGGAACTGTTACATTCCCTGCACTTGTATCATCAGGTGCCCCCAAATGCACAACAATATTTTCAGGAATAGAAAATACAACTGCCAACTTAACTCCCCCCCCTTTTACTGATGATTGCCTTCACCGGCAACGGGTTCCGGTATTTCTCTAATCACCAAAACATCTCCTACTCTTGCTCCCTCATTGCCCTTTGACATACTTTCGCCGACATTTCCCATCTGTGCCTCCTCGTTAGCTATCAACCTGTCGTTCTCAAGGGAATTTTCCCCTAAGGGTTCAAGTGACACCGGCTGAATTGACTCTATTTTGTCAAAAACAGCAACGTTTAAGAACTCCTCGGTAAAATATCCTTCTTTTTCGACCCTGACATTATATGTACTGTATGTAGCCAAATTCCCGGGCGACTGTGAGTTAGCTGCAATTGGAGCACATAATTCCACACTTTCTATTCTACCGCTGTTATCGGTTAGCTGTTCGCTTATAACATTGCCGTTGCTGTCTGAAATTATTACCTTTGCATCACTTATTGGCAAAGCCTCACTCGCCGTACTGACCTGCACTATAAGCCTTCCCTTTCCGCCGTCACAGCTATTATTTTCTGCAATCTCTGCCGCCGTTGTTACAGCCATCTCTGAAAACCCGTTATCCTGCCCTCGCATCAATCTGTCTAAAGCGGCATTAAATTCTTTATAATCTATACATCTGCTGTTCATTTATATCAAACCTCCCACTATGTATTTATATGCACCTGAATAATAGTTGTGAATAATTATGTATTGACAAATTGAGTAAAATGTCGTATTATTATTTAGTGAAATTGATAGTCAGCAGATATAATCCCCTGTAGTAAAGAGGATATTACAAGCCCCTCCTAAGAATATGTTATAACGACCGCCTTTGGAGCAAAGGCGATTGACAATGAGTTAATTTAAGACTAAAATTGAATAGATTTTAAAGATGTTTCCGTAGCTCAGCTGGATAGAGCGACCGCCTCCTAAGCGGTAGGTCGGGTGTTCGAATCACCTCGGGAACGCCAAAAACTCCGCCGGAAACGTAAGTAAAATCAAGGGTTTCCGGCGTTTTTTCATTTTTTAGGTAAAAGAGAAAAATCGTGAAATTCACAGATTTTCATTAGCAAATTCGACCTCAGTTAATGGAAATTAGGACTAATGTCGTCCGCCTTTCAGGTATACGGCTTGCTAATAAAAATTAGCAAGATTTTCGCTATTTTGCTAATGAAAATGCCCTCTCTGCTAATGGCAGAAAAATTCGAGTAAAATTTCTGCTAATGGAAAAGGCGGTCGTTACCCTGTTAATTCGTTCATTTAGGGGGGTCAAGCGACAATCGCACACTACCTCTATGTCCTTTATTATTATATAATTGCGGTAAAAGGAGGTGGTTGTTTTGAAAGAACAGAAATATCATTTATATCTTTCCGATGACGAGTACAGCGAAGTGTTGCAATCACTTATCCGTTTGAAGAACAGTCTGATAGCACAAGGCAGATACACGGACGCAGTAGATGATATTCTTTGCAAGGTGCTTTCAGCCAATAAAAGAAAGTTCAAAATCAAATATATCTGAACACGAATAAAGACCGCCTACACTTTTGTAAGCGGTCTTTGCTAATTTAGAGTAAGTTCGACAATAAGATAACCTAGTATACTGATGTAATCTATCGTAATGTGACATCACTTCTTCCGTGTTTGATAACACCGGTTTTAAGATTGTCACATTGTAATATTTTCGTTATGCCACCAAAATATTTAAAGGCGTTTACATGGGCAGAAATCCAGCACTCCTGATTCATAGAGAAAAAGGCTTCCACATAAGCATATCCGCTGTAAGCTAATGAGGAAACAAAAATATATGCCGGAAGCACCTCGCCTGTATCGGTGTCAATAACCTCTGCCGTTTGTCCTGCCCAGTCTACCTGCAATATTTCGCCAGGTTTATGCTTCAGATGCATTGTTGCATTGGCCTTTTCAGCATAATCACGGTAATGCTTTTTGAACTGCGTCAGTTGATAGGGAACCTCGTTTGATGCACTGCATTGCTCACAATACTCTAACCATAACAGATTAAGTGTTGCGCCCGAACGTTGAAGCTCTTTATGGACATGTTCATAATCCGGCATTTTGTATCCGGGACGGGATTTGTCGCTTGGGAACAACAATTCGGCTAGTTTTCTGTCCGTCAGCTCCGGCGAAAGAGGATAACAAACTCCTTTTTCTTCGGCAATGTCCAAAACCTGAATAACAGTAGTTCTCGAACAGCCTATACTTTGATCAATTTGTGATTTGTTTAACCCTAAGCTGCTCAGTCTTAAGATTTCACGGTAGTTGGTCATAGTGTTGACCTCCTTAATATTTATTCGTGCATAAGCACGTGCAAACATTTTACCGCAAAAATCCGCACTGTTCAATTTCAGCGACGAAGGTGTTCAGTTTTAAGCGACGACGTGGTCAACCTTGTCCGCCGTATTCAGTTTGCATCTGCCTCATATTTTAATAGGGTTTTTAAGCAATATAATCATTGCTCGCCAAGTGAGTACAGAAAAATTTTAGGCAATAGAGAATTTGAGCATTAGAAATACAGGATTCCGAAAGATCCCGAACATAGTTAAACATGGGTGCGGATGTATTCTTGGATTAACAAAAAACAATCCAAGAATACATCCGCACCCACATTTGTACATTTTCATTTTAACATTTATAGTCATAAAGCTTGGTGCTTTTTCGCCTTGCAGCAGATACATAAACCTTATTCGGTTTTGCATAGTTTCAAACATTATTTTTTATTACAAAGCCATATTATCCACCATTTAAATCAGCAACAGTATCTCCGTTTTCAAAAATAAAACCGTCATTTAAAACAGCCTCTCGGATGTTGCAAGCGCAATAAAGCGTTCATTTTTATCATTTACGGCACAATAAAAATGATAGACAATGCCGTCATGCTTAACGACATAATTTTTATGTGCAATGAGGTTTTCCCATTCATATTCGTTTTTTATCAGCGGCATACCGTTCCACACTTTCCAATGAACCAAATCTTCGGAGCAGGCAAAGGTGTTTTCGCCGCCCATGCAACCATAACGAAAATATAGCATGACGTAAATGCCGTCAATCAGAACGATTTGAGGGTCACCGCTGATTCTTAAGCCTTCTATTGTTTTGGTTTCGTCTAAGATAGGTTCCTCGCCGAAGCGCTTCCAGTCCACTCCGTTTTCGGAAACCGCCAGATAGATTCGTTCTTTGTTATCTTCAGCCTTGGAATTGTAGGCGTTGACATACGGATAACCGAGTGTTTCCTTCGGGTCACGGAACATATAAGCTTTATAAAGTGTTTTTCTTTCAAATTTTCTGGCATCGGTATCCATAGGACTTAAAACCGGTTGCTCCAAACGGACAAAGCTTTCTGCGTTGATGGGGGAAATGGGGGAATATGCCATTCCGGTTTGAAGTGGGTCGGTTTCGTAACCATCTTGATAACCGCCCAAATATGCCATATAATAGTTTCCGTTTACGGTCATCAATTGATTGCTTCCGCCAAATTGAATATCCGGAAACGCGCAGTAGCCACCGCATTGTTTAGAATCCCAGTGGTCTTTGTTGTTTCTGGAAAAAATTACTCCCTCATAGTTCCAGTGCACCAAATCTTTGCTGCTGGACAGGTGCGTTTCGTAGCCGGAGCCTTGATGTTCTTTTGCTATGCGGACGTAATACATATACCAAGTATCTTCATAACGAAATACGGTTGGACTGTCTGCCCAGAAATCGTCAAATTTTACGACGGCACCGTGTTTATACGGTGTTTTCAATTTTTGATAAATCTGTTCCATATTCATTGTGTTTTGTTCTCCTTTATAATAGATATCATTTTAATACGCTGATTTACATTGTAAAGTGCGATAGGCTTGCTGTCGTGCAGATTACCGGTTCCCAAACGCTCATACATTTCTTTCAGTCATGCGGCGAGCATACCGACCAATTTGTTTTCAAAATTACGGAAATACTATTTGCTGTTTGGATTTCAATATTATATTTTCGGGTACTTTATAATATTTAACTAAGGGACAAAGTCTTATTCCATCCTTTTCTGTAAATTGCTTCGCATAATCCTCTGCTCCGCCCGTTACATAGGCGTAAATTATATCACCGTCTGCATAGACACCGTTGTTCTTTCTAACCTCGCCATTAAGAGTAGCATATAACAAATCCGCATTGCGGCTGATATACCAAAGTCCTTCCGCCAAACGCATAGTACAGCAGAAATATGCCTCATACATTTTTGCATAGAGAGTATGCTCACCGTTACTTGTTACGCATGAATCCGTTCCGGCACCCCCGTTTATACGCTGAAGTGTCGCAAAGCCGTTATGATATATTCTTGCGGCATATACACGGTATTTTTCATCATCCATTGCCTTGTACAGTTCAGCCGCAAGTATCAGTGAATCCACTACGGCACACGGCTCTGTCCATGTATCGGGGCGTCCCCACCAATTTATGTTTTGGTATGTAAGCGTCATACCTCCGCATTCTGTATAAAGTCTGAAAATTTCTTTTGCACAGTCAAGATAAAAAGTTTCTCCCGTTTCTTCATACATTCTCATAAGACCCCTTGCACACGTCAGTGTACAATGTGTCTGTGCTTTTAATTTCACTTTATCTATTGAAACATAAACCTCTGCCATTTCACGAACAAGTTCCCAAACGTCATTTCTCTTGGTAATCTTAAATACATGGGAAAGTCCGTCAACACTCATAAATGCACAGCCTATATCCGTAGACAATATCCATTCCGATAATTTGCTGCTGACACTGCCGCTGACATCTCCTTCGTACACACCGCTCCTGTCAACAGGATATCCTTTAAATTTACCCGCGTTTTTTATGAACAAATTGTCTGTTATTTCATTTATATGCTTAATAACCGACAAATCATTAAACTGCTCATAATACTCGCACAATCCTCGCAAAAGCCACGAATGTCCCGAAAGCTGCTGTTCGTGTATTTCATTGTCGTATATAGGTCCGAGATAACCTAATTCGTTTACCTTGTCAGCCAAAGCAGAAATCAAATAATCCATAGCCGGAATTTTTGTCTTGCTTATTTTGTAATGGCTAACAAATGACAAAAGTGCTCTGCCCTCTTTATCGCCATACCAATCGTAATCGGAAGGTGCAAATATCTGCTCTTTCTGATAATAAGGATATTCACACAACCGCTTCAGATTTAACCTTATACGTTCATCAATCTCCGAATTATTTATTGCTTGTATCATAAGTTACCTCATAATAAAAATGTTATTATAATATATAAAATTCTTTAATCAATGCATTTGTATAATGCATTGCGTATTTCTGATTGAATTCTAATATCAGAACCGTGGATTTGTTGAAAATATGTAAGTGATAGTTTATTTTGGGTATCAACTAACGAAAAAGCACCGGCTGCCCCATCCCATCCAAACTCTCCAATAGGACTAAGGGACCCACTTTGTGTCTTATCAATATGAGTACGGACTCCCAATCCATAGCCATACCCAGGTCTTAACTGATAAAAATCTTCAAGCTGCCTGTCCTTTAGATGGTTTCTTCCCATAAGTTCAATAGTTTCCGAGTTCAAAATTCTATTACCATTTTTACATATACCCCCACAAGCAATTGTATCAAGAAATAATGCATAATCCTCAGTACAAGAAATGAGACCTGCGCCACCGCTTTCATATTCTTCGGACAAATTATATACACATTCCAAGGGGAGCCTTTGAGGGGTTCGGTTCTCGTCATAAATATACCTTGCAGCCATTTTTGCAAGTTTTTCTTCATCTTTTGGCACCCCAAAAAAAGTATTGTTCATATTCAATGGCTCAAATATATGTTCTTTCATATATTCTCCCAATTTTTGTTCCGACAAAACCTCTATCAGTGCCCCAAGCACATCGTGACAAAGACTGTATCTAAATCTTGTTCCGGGTTCAAATCCAAGAATGGTATTTGAAATTGCACCCACAAGCTCTCTTGTCGTTTTTTTACCTTCGTTAATCGCATTTTTTATGTAACCTGCACCGAGGTTATAATCAAGTCCTGCACTCATAGTAAACAAATCTTTAAAAGTAATTGGATTATTTGCATATCCGCTTTCTTTTATGACATCATACTCACCTGCATCAACACCGGTTGTAATTGCGGCAGCCTTATCGTCATCCTGTTCATCAATAGAAATTTTCATTTTTTCAAATTCAGGAAGATATTTTGAGATGGGATCACTCATTAAAAATTTACCCTGTTCAAACAATTGCAATGCACACGTACAAGTGAGCATCTTTGTCATCGAGAAAATTATATACAGTTCAT
>CADAVS010000074.1 GCA_902791425.1 uncultured Ruminococcus sp. | reverse complement strand
TGTAACTTCCTTTGAATGTTCTGACGGCGATAATTATTTCATCTTTCTCAGGCTGATAAATTTTGTCGATTTTACCGCCCATTACAGTATTGTTAAGCTCAGACACTACACTGTGTGTTACAAAGCCATCATAAGACATTATCTAAAACCTCACATATTATGCTTTTTTAAGTTCTTCTACCTTGTCTAAACGCTCCCACGGAAGATTTATATCATCTCTTCCGAAATGGCCGTAAGCGGCGGTTTGTGTATACATAGGCTGTCTTAACTCCAATGAACTGATTATTCCGCTTGGACTTAAGTCAAACACCTTAGATACCTTTTCTGCGATTTCTAAATCGCTTATAACTCCCGTACCCCTTGTGTCAATTCTGAGTGATACAGGTTGCGAAACGCCGATTGCATACGCAAGCTGAACTTCACAGGCTTTTGCAAGTCCCGCCGCAACAATATTTTTTGCGACATAACGGGCAGCATATGCAGCACTTCTGTCAACTTTTGTGGGGTCTTTACCCGAAAATGCACCGCCGCCGTGGCTTGCATAACCTCCGTAAGTATCAACAATAATCTTTCTGCCTGTATGTCCCGAATCTCCCTGAGGACCACCAATTACAAATCTTCCCGTTGGGTTAATAAAATATTTGGTATCTTCGTCAAGAAGATTTGCATCTATTACAGGGAAAATAATTTTTTCTTTAATATCTTTTCTGAGAGTTTCAATATCAACATTCTCATCGTGCTGAGTTGAGATAACAACGGTGTCAATACGTTTAACACTTCCATCTTCATTATATTCTACTGTTACCTGGGACTTTCCGTCAGGTCTTAGGTAAGTGAGTTCTCCCGTCTTGCGTGCCTCTGTGAGCCTTCTTGCAAGCTTGTGTGCCAGATGTATAGGCATAGGCATATAGGTTTCCGTTTCATCACAGGCAAAACCAAACATCATTCCCTGGTCGCCTGCACCTATTCCATCCCCGTTGTCATCAACGCCCATAGCTATATCACCTGATTGCTCATCAATAGCGGTGATAACAGCACAGGTATCGCAGTCAAAGCCATATTTCGCTCTGTCATAGCCAACGGAACGCACTGTTTCACGCACGATACGGGTTATATCAACATATGTTGTTGTACTTATCTCACCTACAACAAGAACAAGTCCCGTTGTGACAGTAACCTCGCAAGCTACACGGGCATTTTTGTCCTCTTTTAAAATTGCATCCAATATTGCATCTGATATCAAGTCAGATATTTTATCGGGATGCCCCTCCGTAACTGATTCTGACGTAAATAATCTTTTATACATAGTTTTAATCCTCCGTAATTATACTTTCTATATATTGAAATGCCTTTTTGTTTATGGTATTAATATCTGCATTGGAATCAATGATTTCTATTTTATGTGTATCACTTAACTTTTCAAATACTGTTAAAAAATTTTTTCTTATTTCTCTGATTTTTTCTATGTCCTTCTCGTACAATTCAGGTTTTGAACGGGTTTTGTCTATTCTGTTCTTACAGGTGTCAGGGTTTACGTCAAAGAAAATACATAAATCAGGCTTTAACATTCTCTCGCATTTAAGATTTATATCCATTACCCAATCCATATCTGTTGCCGTTCCCTGATATGCAAATGAGGAAAAATAATATCTGTCAGATATTACAATATAATCCTCATCAAGATATTTCTTTATTCCGCAATCGAGGTTTGTTATATGCTCAAGTCGGTCTGCCAAAAATAATGCAGACTGCAAATACATATCCTTTTCAAGACTTTCGGACAATATATTTCTTAAATACTTGCCTGTGGGAGAGTCGGTAGGTTCTGCCGTGCAATACACCTTTTTGCCGAGGGACTCTAACTTCTTGCGTATCAGCTTAAGCTGTGTACTTTTGCCGGAGCCATCAAGTCCTTCAAGTACAATGAATTTTCCTTTGCTCATAAAATAACAACCTTTCTTACTACAATACATTATTATAACTAAAATATATCAAAAAAGCAACTACATTTTACAAATTTTATGCTGTTTTATATAATTAATAAGCTCCTCTTTAGAGTTTATCACTTCTTCCTCTATTACAGCATTTAACAAAAAATTTAAAATATCGCCAATATCTCTGCCGCCATAACCCATATTCTTTATGTCAGTACCGCATATATCAAGTTCGTTGACAGAACAACATTCTTTGTTTTCTATGATACTGTTTATTATTTTTCTGGTTTCTTCCCATTCTTTGTTGCTGTTTCTATATGCTACCGATAAGAAATCAATACACTTATTCACCATACCCGCTCCGTATCTGTTAATAAACCGTTTGCACTCGCTTTTTTTTAAATACGAACATTGACCTTTTAAGGATAAATACATTTTGATTTCCGCAATGCTCTTATTATCCATTTTTAAATGTTTAAATATCTTAGCGGTTTGCATAGGGTCAACAGAATAAAACAAAGCGGCAAAACCCATTGAAATATCTTTTGGCAGTTGACTTATCATAGAGATATCTTCATCAATCAGAGTTACTCCTAAAATATACTCGAATATACTTTTATATTTTTGAATTACAGCGGAATTGCCCGATAAAATAATTTTTTTAAGTTCGACTAAAATTCGTTCAGCGGAAACTTCAT
Organism: uncultured Ruminococcus sp.; assembly: GCA_902791425.1. Taxonomy (GTDB): domain Bacteria; phylum Bacillota; class Clostridia; order Monoglobales; family Monoglobaceae; genus UMGS1820. The sequence goes on along the minus strand of CADAVS010000074.1, from coordinate 5,637 downwards.
TCAAAAGATTTATGTTTTCAAACAACGCTTGTTCGGTTTTGCTTTCAATATTAAAGTCCAATACAGCGGCAAACCTCAATGCCCTTATAATCCGAAGAGCATCTTCCTTAAACCTTTTATCCGGAATTCCCACACACCTAATTACTTTATTTTCTAAATCTTCTCTTCCGTTGAACAAGTCAATAAAATCGCCTTTTTGATTATACGCAAAAGCATTGATTGTAAAATCACGTCTTTTAAGATCTTCCTCAATACATTTAACAAATTTAATATTGTTTGGATGTCGGCAATCTGAATATTCACCATCTGAGCGATATGTTGTTACTTCTATGAAATGGTTATCTGATTTTACAGAAATCGTGCCGTGTTTTAAGCCTGTTGGAATTGTAGTATAGTTTTTTAATGCATTAATCATTTCGTCAGGTGTAGCCGATGTGCATAAATCCCAATCATCAGGCTCTTTTTTAAGTAAACAATCTCTGACAGCTCCGCCAACGGCAAAAACCTCGAACCCTTTGGATTCGAGGTCTGTCATTATTTTATTTACATATTCCGGTAGTTTAATAATAACTGACAAACATATACCCTCTTTTTATTTATCTGCAGTAAATGCTTATATATTTTATCGTATTTAAGTCAAGCATTGTTATTTCATCAGAGGCGGGATTTTGAATAACAATATATCCATTGTCCACGTTTTCAAGATAACCGCATTTTTCTATTCTGATGCTGTCATTATTCCATAAATCCATACATATATACTTACCCTTATATTTTTGTAAAAAAGCCAGCATAGATTCGAGAACACGAGGTCTTTCTCTGTTTTGAGGAATAGACAACAGTTCAAATCTTCCGCTTAAATTATCGTGAAATATATTGTCAGTTCTTGAAATATAAGGGCAGTCCTCTATGTATTCACCTGACTGCTCAAGCTCATAAACAGATTGCCTGATATAGCCACCGCTCTGGTTTACAGAACCGCCTCTTGCCTCACCGTAATCTGATATATATTCACATACATCAGGCGTGTAAGTGCTCATTTTAACGCCTGTATCACCATATATATTATAATTTATACCCGGAGGAAAAACAACCTCATCATCAGATTTTTCGGATTTTTGTTCTTTTTCGTTATCCTTTGGCAGCAAATTATTTTGTATCTCAGCTGCATTTGACGAATTTTCCCTGACAATTTTCTTTGGTTCTTGCTTGTTACAGTAATGACGCATTTTATTCAACCCCTTTCATATATTATATTATTCAGGGGTTAAAAAATAGTACATATTATTTTGTTTGTGTTTTTCGATACAGCATATTAATTATATTTATGCTGATAACAGCTGTAATTATACCGAGTAATATTCCGCCTAAAATATCTGTAACAAAGTGCATTTGAAAATATATTCGAGAGAACGATATAAGCAATCCAATCAGCAAGGTGGGTATCCCCCAATTTTGTTTAAAGTGATACCAAATAACAATAGCTGAACCGATTGACGAATATGTGTGTCCTGACGGAAAAGAGTAACTGTCAGACAACGGAACACCTGTTATTATATCAGGATTTAGCATATACGGTCGAGGTCTTGCGATAAGGGGCTTTAATATACCATTGCCTAAAATCAGGCACAGCAATAAGCACGCAGCCAATGTCACACCGCATTTGCGTGTCCTTTTGAAAAAAAGCATTGCAATACAGATAATTATCCAGCATAATCCTCCTTCGCCAATAATAGTGAGTTTAGATAATATATAGTCCAAAAAGGTGCAACGCAATAACTGTATTGCATTTAAAAGGCTCCAATCAATATTATACAACATAGCTACTCTCCCACAAATAATTATATTAATACTTTACATTAAAATTTGCAATTAGTCAATTAAAACATTTCAATCACGCATCATAGCCTTTATAGATAATATATATTCTGTTGGCGTCATACCTGTAGTTTTTTTAAATTGTCGTGAAAAATAGTGTATACTTGAGTAACCGAGTATTTCGGAAATTTGGGTGATATTATAATTATTTTCCCTTAAATGCTTTTTGGCATACTCAATTTTTAACATAATAAAATAGTCGATTGCCCCTACGCCGAAATTTTCTCTGAATATGTTTTCTATGGTAGTGCGGTTTGTACCGCTGTATCTAATTAATTCTTGCAGTTTAATCTTTTTTGATATATTTTCATTCATATAGTTAAGCAATAAATTCATTATAGAATTATCCTGATTTATATTCAGCATTGTCTTTTGACTATTAATACTGTTACTGCGTATAAAGCTGATTAACAGCTCACACAGGTGGATTTTTAGCATCTGCTCGGAAGCAAAGACGGGCTCCTTATGTCTGATTAACCGATTTGTATACGGGTCGTTTAACGGAGATGAAAAGCCATTTGTGTATTCAGTAACAATTTTTGATATCAGTTTCTTCTGCTCCTGACCCACAAAGATAATTTTATTTTCAAAAAACTTCATAGCATCAGAGTCCGACTCAAATGTAATTATCGCAATATTGGGTGCTATTACGCCGTTTGCAAAAATATTATGCCACTCGTTAGGCTTGTGGAAAATGGAGCTGCCCTGATTTAATATATATTTTTTATCATCAGCAACAACTGTTACTTCACCCTTGTCAACGTATACAAATTCCCAAAAATTATGTCGTTCACCGGTAAACCTGTATTCATTGGAATATTCGTAATAATGTACGGTATATAATTTTTTTATGATAATAGAATCATTTAATCTGACACCTTTATATTCTGTCATAAAAATCACCTTTGAATAATTTCTGATTATTTAATTCTATTATAATTTATTATTATTATTTTTCAAGTATAAAATACGATTTTATAAAAAAATATGCTATTTGTGCAAATACAATTCGGATATGAGATGATATACTATGTCTGTAATTATTTATAACTCAGAGGTGGTTGGCGTGAAAATAATAGTATGCAACGATTATAACGAAATTTCAAAAACAGCAGCAGACATTGTTGCAGGAATACTTAAATCAAAACCTAAAGCTGTATTGGGTTTGGCAACGGGTTCAACTCCTGTGGGAATGTATAATGAACTTGCTGAGAAAAATCAAAACAAAGAGATAGACTTCAAAGATGTGGTTACATTCAATCTTGACGAATATTATCCTATTTCATCGGATAATCCTCAAAGTTACAGATATTTTATGAATAAACATCTGTTTAATAAAATAAATATCAATATGGAAAACACACATATTTTAAATGGTATGTGTAAAGATACCGATATTGAATGTTATAACTTTGAAAAAATGATTGAAAAGCAAGGCGGAATCGACTTGCAAATTCTCGGTATTGGTCAAAATGGCCACATAGGTTTTAACGAACCTGACGTCACATTAAATTCAAGAACACATCTTACAGATTTGACCGAGAACACCATCGAAGCAAATTCAAGGTTTTTTGAAAATGTTTCAGAGGTACCTCGTCAGGCACTTACAATGGGAATTGCCACAATACTGAGTGCTAAGAAAATTATATTGCTCGCAAGCGGCCGCAATAAGTGCAAGGCTGTAAAAGAGCTTATGAACAGTAAAATCTCTACCGATAATCCTGCATCAATGCTTAAGGTACATCCTGATGTAACGTTAATATGTGATAAGGAGGCATACTCCAACAACAGAATTGGGGTTGATATTGGCGGCACGGAAATTAAATTCGGGGTATTGGATGATTCCGATAAGTTGATATATAAAACAGACATACCTACAAATACAGACAGCGAAGATGAGCTTATCAACTCTATTGTTAAAAAATGCAAAGAAATAATTGATTGTTATTACATATCAGGCATAGGCGTAGGAACACCCGGAATTATAAAAAACGGGCTTGTAACTGCAGCTAACATCCCCTTTTCCAACACAGATTTAGGCGGAAAATTAGAGGAGCTGCTAAACCTGCCTGTCAAAACTTCAAATGATGCTAATTGTGCGGCTTTAGCTGAGTCTAAATGCGGTTCGGGAAAGAATGTTAATTCTATGGTAATGATTTCCTTGGGTACAGGAATCGGCGGCGGTTTGATTATAGATAATAAAATATATGAAGGTTGCGGTAAAGCCGGAGAGATTGGACACTTTGTTATAGATTATGATGGCAAAAAATGTTCTTGCGGTACAAAAGGCTGTTGGGAACAATACGCATCTGTTTCTGCTCTTTTAAAAAATGCTGAATTTGCAGCAAAAAATAATCCTGACAGTTATTTAGCACAATTATATATGAAAAAAAACAAACTCAACGGAATACAATTTTTTGATGCTTTGAAGAATAACTGTTCAATCGCAAAAGAGGTTTTTGAAGATTATTTAGGATATCTCTCCACAGGAATTGAAAGCTTGATTAATATTTTTGACCCTGAAATGATTGTTTTAGCCGGAGGTATAACAAATGCAGGTGATGACTTGCTTATGCCTCTGATTGACAGGATATCTGCAGAAATACCCATTGAGATATCCGCTTTAAAAGGAGATGCGGGCATCGTTGGTGCTGCCCTTCTCATATAATTATATTTCTTTATCCCCATCTCTTTTCCCGGAGATGGGGACATTTATTATTCACAAATTTTTAATATTATTTTTATATTTTTCTCGCAAAAAACACTTGACAAATAATGTATGGAGTGCTATTCTATATAAAGAGTTTAGCACTCAATTAGTGCGAGTGCTAACAAAATAAAAAGGAGCTGAACAAAATTGGCATTAGATGACAGAAAAAAACTTATTCTTCGTGCTATTGTTGAAAGTTACATACAAAATGCCGAACCTGTCGGCTCACGAAGTATTGCAAAAAACACAATGCTGAATTTAAGTGCTGCGACAATACGCAACGAAATGGGGGATTTGGAAGAGCTTGGTTATCTCACCCAGCCTCACACCTCCGCAGGACGCGTTCCATCCAGTGCGGGTTTTCGATTTTATGTGGATTCATTGATGGAAAAATATTTGATGACCGCCGGTGAAATTGCCGAAATGCGTGAACTTATGTTAAATAAAGTTCGTGAGATGGATAAAATCGTTAAAGATGTTTCGGCAGCTTTTTCAAATTTAACAGCTCTTCCTACATTCGGTGTATTGCCCTCAATTGAAGGTGCTGTTATTAAAAATATAAAGCTTGTACTGATTGATGAGCGTACAATAATGGTTATCGTTGCTGATAGTTCGGGACTTATAAAGAATAAGCTTTTGCGATTGAGAGAAAGTATATCAGATGATGTGATAACAGAACTGAATTGTGTTTTAAATGACAATCTTACGGGTATGACCGCTTCTGAAATAAACCTATCAAACATTATCGAAGTGCAGAATGCCGTTGGGGTTAATATAGAAATACTTACGTCTGTGTTAGAGCTTGTTCACGAAGCAATCTCTGAAATTGACAAACACGAAGTATTTATGGAGGGGTCGACAAATATTTTAAGATACCCCGAGTATAATAATATAGAAAAAATTAAGGAAATTCTTGGTTTTTTTGAAAATAAATCGTCAATAGACGCAATGCTTAAAACACTTCCTGCTGTTAAAGACGGAGAGGTTTCGGTATTTATTGGTGATGAAAACCCAGTAACTGAGCTGAAGGATAATTCCATTGTAATTTC
>CADAVS010000073.1 GCA_902791425.1 uncultured Ruminococcus sp. | reverse complement strand
AATAGTTATTATTGACAGATTTAATTAAGCTTATACCAGTAATTTTCACCTTGTCAAAGGTTGTCAGATATTGCTTACACAACATTTTACGCAGAGCCCATTTTTGCTCTACTACACATAAATCCTTACGCATTATTTTTCATGGCACAGCAGAACCGTATATTCTCCGTTGCCGTATTTCTCTATAAATTCGCGGCTTTTTTCCAGGCAGTACGAACTTCCTGTCGGAATTTGTTTTTCCAGACATTCTCTTAAATAGCACTCGTCGCCTGCTATAATATATCTTTTTTCACCGTCCGAAATTTCAACAATGCACGAGCCTTTTGAGTGACCGCCTATCTTAACGGCTTTCACATCGGAGCAGATTTGTATTTCATCATCAAAAAGCTTTAAGTTCATGCCCTCGGCAAAATAGCCTTTGCCGCTCTCATACTCATCACGCTGAATATATATTGAAGCATTTTTAAAATATTTCACACATTCTATGTGGTCATGATGCGCATGGGTTATGATAACATCGGTAATATCCTCAGGCTTAATACTCAGCTTTTCAAGTGACTTTATCGGTCCGATAAAATCACGCATATCAAATCCCGGCATTGTTTCACATCCCGCGTCGGCTAAAATAAGTCTGTTTTTCGTTTTAATCAGATATATCATAAACACAATGGGGCGGGATTTATCCTCCGCCCCTCCTTGAAATATCATACTTTCCGGCAAAACCGATTTACCATACTCTATCGGAATAATTTCAAGTTCTTTCATCTTACCGTCAAAACTACCTTTCCTACATTCTCGCCTCTGTAAAGAATATCGTGTGCAGCCTCTGCCTCTGTTATAGGAAGCACTTTGTATATTGTAGGCTTAACCTCACCGCTTTCAATTTTCGGGAACACTTTTTCAACAAGTTCTGCAAGTATCTGTGCTTTAACTGCAGGAGTTCTGGAACGGAGTGTACTGCCTATGATTCGCACATTTCTTACATAGATATTTTTAAGGTCGATTTCTGTTTTCTGTCCTGCAAGTGCCGCAATCATAATCCATCTTGCGCCGTGTGTGAGATAGTGTATGCACTTGCCCATAACTTCACCGCCAAGGCAGTCTATTGCAACATCAACGCCGTGACCTGCATCAAGTTCTTCTTTAAGTACGGCTGTGATATCCTCTTTTGTTGTAACAACAACTCTGTCTGCATTTAAGTGTTTTATAGAATTTGCAATTTCATCTGTCAGGACTGTTGTAATAACTCTTGCTCCAAATGCCTTTGCCATTGGTATGATTACGCTTGCAAGACCTGATGCACCTGCATTCATCAAAAGTGTGTTACCCTCTTTGATACCGCCTTCGTAAAAAAGGTTAAGGTATGCAGTTGCAAATGCCTCAGGGATGGCTGCTGCCTCTTCCATTGTGCAGTTTTTGGGTACAGGCATGAGCATATCATATTTTACAGCCGCATATTCCGCATATCCGCCTCCGCCAAGGAGTGCACATACTTTGTCGCCGATTTTCCAATTTGATTTTGCCTTTGCTTCTTCACCCATCTCGGTGATAACGCCTGCAATTTCCAGTCCCATCCAATCAGGGCATCCCGGAGGTGGCGGATAATCTCCCTCACGCTGCATTAAATCTGCACGGTTGAGTGCTGCTGCGTGAATTTCAACAAGAACCTCCTCGCTCTTAATTTGCGGATCGGGAACATTGTCCCATCTTAAACTTCTGTCATCATTTACAAGTATTGCTTTCATATTCGTTTACTCCTTTTTTATACACCGCAGGCTTTTAATATAAGCTTATGCAGTTCTTTTTCATATTCATATCCAAACGGATTTTGCTTTTCTCCTGTGACATATTCCGCAAACGCCCGAAACATTGCGTCATATCTTCCATGCACCGCTGTATCGTGATATTCTCCCTTTGTATGCCAATTTTCATCAAATGCTTCTCTCACGCCTGTTGTCTGAGGCGAAAAAACATCGGGGCATTCGCCGCCGGGCCATTCAAAGGGCTTTAATTCCACTGTTCCCTTTGTTCCGCACACAACAAGTTGTCTGCGTTCAAATCCGCCTATTTCAACAGCCGTGCTTTTTACAAAAGACACACCGTTTTTATACTTAAACACCGCCATACCAAAGTCATCAGACGTAACTCCGTCAGTGCCGATAGGCTGACTCAGTGGTATTACCTCCTGCGGTTCGCCGCAAATACTGTATACCAAATCTATCAAGTGACAGCCAAGATAATAGAGCATACCTCCCGGGTAACTGCCAAGCCATTTCCGTTTTTCCACAGAATGAATACAATTCATCTGTGCCTCCACAGCATATATCTCGCCCAGTTTGCCGGATTTAATATCCTCCTTAAGCTTTATAACCGCCGGATTATAGCGATACATATAACCCATATGGAAAACCAGATTTTTTTCCTTAACCAAATCAATCAGTCTGTCAAAATCTTTATCAGATTCACTGCCCGGCTTATCCATCTGTATATGTAAACCCTTTTGTGCCGCAATTATGGCATATTCGGTAAGCCGTCTGTCCTCAGTTTCGATACAAACCGCATCAAGTCCGGGATAATTCAGGATTTCATCAACGGTCATTCTCTTGACACCCTCATATGCCCATTGATTATTATCATAAACCGGTTCATCCCCGTCGACAACGGCATAGCCTACAAGGTCATAAATATCTCTTTGCAGTTTTAATGTTGAAATTGCCGCCGTTGCGTGGTCATGACCTGCACCTATCTGTGCTATTTTTATCTTTTTCATTACTCATTCCTCCAGTCAAACTGGACAACCACAGGAAAATCCTTATCAAATACTAATCTGTTATAAACCTCAGGACATTCTGTCGGCGAGTGTATTTCCCCTATCAGATTTTCAAGGCAAAGTCTGCCGCCACCGCACAGTTTAAGTACTGCTTTTATATCATCGCGGTGCGTGAACCAGCCCGGATGAGATTCTATGCTCGGTCTTGCTATCGTATGCGCACCTATAACGGTTATGCCCGGAGCATGAATTTTTTTATAATAATCCACCGTGAAATCGGAATTTCTCGTACAGCCAAGTAATGCAACACGTCCGAATTTTGCCATGCAGTCAAGTGCCTCATTAAATCCTGCACCTACACCTGTTACTTCGATTGCAACATTTACGCCGCCATTTGTCACTTTTTTAACCTGATCTGCAAAGTCTTCGCAAAGAGGATCAAATGCGTAGTCTGCACCATTTTGAAGTGCCATCTCTCGTCTTTGAGGGTTTGGATCTGCCGCAATAACAGGTATTGCACCTGAAACACGCAAAAGTTTAATTGCTATCATACCCAAAATTCCAAGTCCCATAACAATGGCACTTTCGCCCATTTCTATTCTTGTCTTTCTTATTGCCGCCATAGGAAATGTTGAAATAAAGCTCATAGCACCCGTTTCAAAGTTGATGCTGTCATCATCTATCTTTACAACATTTTCTTCCGGAACAACATTATACTTTTTGTGCAGTCCAAAATAGACAACTACTCTGTCGCCTATATCAACGCTTTTTACATCAGCACCCTTTTTAACTACTATACCGGCGCTGTTATATCCCGATGTTCTGGGGAACACCACTCCCGACGCTCCAAGCGCATTTACGTTGGGATCACCTGTGATATTTGCACGCTCCGTTCCGCAACTTATGGTTGAAACCATTGTTTCTACCATAACCTCATTCGCTGCCGGTTCATTTACATCAACTGTCAAAAGTTCCGCTTTGTTTATCTCTGTAAATATAATCTGTTTACACTTCATTGGAAAACCTCCTCATTTTTATATGTTTTAACCATTATGCCATATTGACTTTCAAGATGAAATATTATATTCTATAAAAAAAGAGGTAATTTTCTATATTTTTTATGAGGTGTTTTACGATGAATGATATAAGTTTCTCCCACAGTTTTATGTTTCGCACAATAGAGTTTGACAAATTCCATTACACCGATAACCGCACAGGCGCACCAAGCCATTATTTTGCATATATGCTTTGCGGAAACTGTAAAATAACTACCAATACATCAACTATCAACATCAATGAGGGCGATATTTTTTATATTCCCGACAAATGCAGTTATCAGTCATATTGGTACGGCAATCCCGAAATAAGATTTGTTTCTTTGGGCTTTCTTTGTATGCCGAATTTTGATAACAAATCCTACCCCGTTCAGGTAATACATAATAATGACAGTAGTGCAACTGAGTTTTTTCATTTACTTTCAGGCAAAACCCGACTATCCCCTGCGGATATCGGAGTGTTTTACACCCTTGCAGGCATTCTGATTCCGTTAATGACAAATACCACTGTATGCCGCACAAAGGAAATTACAGAGCGTACCAAAGAATATCTGATACATCATCCGTTTGCCAAAACCTCTGAACTTGCAAAGAACTGCACAATAAGCGAAGCCGCCCTCTATTCGGCGTTTCAAAAGTCTTCAGATATTACACTTAATCAACTCAGAAACAACATTTTGCTTGAAAAAGCAAAGGATATGCTTATAACCACCGACAAACCGATAGAATATATAAGTGCTCTCCTGCAATTCAGCTCAACTTCATATTTCAGAAAAAAGTTTAGGCAGTATTTTAACATAACTCCTACAGAAATGAGGAAAAGATACAGGATTTAACCGCTTTACTGCTTTTTTACGCAACCGTCTGTACGCACAAGGCTCATCATACAAGGTTATTATGCCGGCAATGAAATATCCTGAAAATAATTATCAGAACCCAAATTTGACCAACTCGGAGCAACTTACAATTCCGTCATTTTGCTCAACAAAAACCCTGCATTCTCTGTTGAGACCACTATTGACATACCGAATAATCCGTGCTATATTGTAGTCAGACATATATCATATGAAGGAGAAAGTATACTATGAATTTTAAAAACATACCCGCAGAATATCGCCCTATTCCATTCTGGAGCTGGAATGAACAACTTGATTTGGCAGAAACTGCAACACAGGTTCAGATGATGCACAAGGCAGGGATTGGTGGATTTTTTATGCACGCCAGAGGGGGCTTGCAAACAGAATATATGGGAGAAGAATGGTTTGAAAATGTTGATGCTGGCGTAAATGCTGCACAAAAATATAATATGGGTGCATGGGCATATGATGAAAACGGATGGCCAAGCGGATTCGGCAACGGACAAGTAAATGGGTTAGGTATAGAGTATCAGCAAAAATATCTGCGTATGTCAGATGGAGAACCGAAAGAGAATGTAATTGGAAGATGCGGAGGACACTGGTTTTATTACGATGTAAATCCCTTTTACATTGACACACTCGATAAAAAGGTTATTTCCGAATTTATTAAGACATCATATAACCCCTATTATGAAAGATACGGTGATAAAATAAAAGGCTTTTTTACAGATGAACCGCAAATTTCAAGAAACGGAATACCTTGGAGTTTTGTTTTTGAGAAAGAATACAGTGACAGATACAGCGAAAATATTCTTGACTGCCTCGAAGCTTTGTTTTTGCCTGTAGGTGATTACAAACATATCCGAATTAAATTCTGGAAAATGGTAACAGATTTATTCTCCGAAGCGTATATGAAACAAATTTATGATTGGTGCAGCGAACGTGGACTTAAACTTACAGGTCATTTGGTTTTGGAGGAAGGACTTGAGAGTCAGCTTACATCAAACGGGGCGTGTATGCCGCACTATGAGTATTTTCACATACCTGGTATGGACTGGCTGGGAAGAAATATTTATGATTGTATTACGCCTATGCAAGTATCATCTGTGTGCGAGCAACTGGGCAAAGACCGTGTTTTATCCGAAACCTTTGCGCTATGCGGACATAATGTAAGTTTTGCTGAGCTTAAAGGTATTTTCGAGTGGCAGATGGCTCATGGCATAAATCTTCTATGTCAGCATCTGGAGGGATATTCTCTTCGTGGAATAAGGAAGCGCGATTATCCGCCTGCTATGTATTATCAACAGCCGTGGTGGAGCGAATACAATAAATTCAACGAGGCAATGTCAAGAGAGGGTATGATACTTTCCAAAGGAAACAAAAAAATAGACATTCTTGTACTGCATCCGCAGACAACCGCATGGTCGCTTTATGATGACGGTAAAAACGAGGGGTTGAAGGAACTTAATAACAAACTTCTTGAAACGGTAAAAACACTGGAACACAAGCATATTTTATACCATTTCGGTGACGAAACGATTATGGAACGTCATGCAAAAGTTGAAAACGGAAAATTAATTATAGGAGAACAAAGCTATTCAAAAGTAATCTGTGAAAACTGCGACATATTGCTTGAAAATACGGAGCGGCTTTTAGATGAATTTGAAAAAACAGGCGGAAAGATTATTAGTGCTGACGATATACCTACAAATAATATTGTTGATAACGAAAAAATTACATATACAAAGAGGAGTTTTGATGGCTTTTCCGTTCATTATTTTGTAAACACCTCAGTGAATTATGAAAATGCGACTTTTAACGTAAGCGGCAAAAGGCTTGATATTTATTCCGGGGAATTGAATGATTTTAACGGTGAACACGAATTTGAACCGTGGGGAAGTCTGATGATTATTGAAGATGGAAGCGAAAATACTAAAAAATCACAGGCAGAGATTTGTTATATAAGACCTGACGGCAATTACAAAGTTGTTTCCTGTACGGATAATGTTTTGACGCTTGACAGATGCGATTATTATTTTGACGGAGAATTACAGGAAAAAGACGGATATGTTTTGAATATATGTGAAAGAGCCAATGCCCTTGAAAGAGCAGTTAAAATTCACCAGGATTATCATATTGAAATGAGGTATGTTCCCGAAAGTCTGTTTTTGGTGTGTGAAACGCCGGAAAAATTTGAGATTAAAGTAAACGGACGTATTATTGATAAAACCATTTCCGGTTACTTTGCGGATAAAAGCTTTAAAAAAATTGATATTTCACAATATATCAAAATAGGCGAAAATATTATTTCATTTGACTGTGATTTTTCACAATCAAAGAAATTTTACGAGGACAGAAAAAAGAGTTTTATATTTGAAAGCGAAAAAAATAAACTTGTATATGATATGGAAATTGAGACGGTTTATCTTATCGGCAATTTCAGCGTGGAAACTGACGGCAGCTGGACACAGCTTGACAAAAATGCCGTTCGCTATTGCGGCGGATTTGTAATTGAAGCACCGAGAGAGAGTATATGTCTTAGCAATATAGAACAACAGGGATATCCCTTCTTTTGCGGTGAAATTACCGTTGAGGGTGAAATTGACATTGCAGGAAAAGAAACTGTTTTAGAGATTAACAGAAAGGGTGTTAACGCTGTTCGTGTTGAAATAAACGGAATCAAAAAAGTCGAGCTGATGTCAAATTGTTTCAGCCTCAAAGAATTTGGAGCAAAAGGGAAAACAAAAATTCGGCTTACGCTGATTAACAATCTCCGAAATATGTTGGGGCCTCATCATTTAAATCAGGGAGAAAGTTATTCTGTTTGCCCATCCAGTTTTTATAAAGAATCGTGTTTGTGGTGTGAAAACCCCGAAGAACATTGGGATGACAATTATTGCTTTGTTGAAACAGGAATATGATATTCAATTTGTGGTGTGGATATTTGAAAGACAGACTTCACGCATTGAGCCATCCTCGAAAAATAGTCATCAAGGCGTTCGTTGCTACTTGGTCGCATCTTTAACAACACCGGCTTTAATTGCCTCGTCATAATGGTGTGAAGTTTACTTCCTCTATGCGTAGAAAATTCGATTAAATCATACAAAATTAAGCGCAAATATTGAATTTTTTAGGGCTATCTCACCTTTTTAGTGAGACAGCCCTTGATACTATACACTACTTTAACTGCACAAAATTTTTAAAAAAGTTTTTATTTTTCTACTGATAAATCATAGTTGGTCAACGTTTTAAGTTTTATTATTTTCTTTATGATATTATTACAGCATAATTCAATACAAATTGCTTTTTTCAAGATATTTATACATAGACATATATACGCCCGCACTCCAACCCAACATAGCAGGCTGTTCATACTCATTATTTACATCCAAACTGCCGGTTACTATATTGTACTTTTCCCACAACTTGCCTGTTTCATCAAATACTTTATCAACAAGTGATATATATTTTTGAGCGATTCTGTTTGCCTCTGCCTCAAATCCATAATTATCCAATCCCTTTACGACAATATATTGCAAACAAGCCCAGCCATTTGGATAATCCCATTGATAAATACCCTCTGCGTTATTTTTTTCACACGTTAATATTCCATAATCTTCCTCAAGCCGACTAAGATTTTCAACCATCGCTTTTGCACCCTCATTGGTAGCAAGCTTTGCATACAACGGGAAAAAAGAAGC
>CADAVS010000072.1 GCA_902791425.1 uncultured Ruminococcus sp. | reverse complement strand
AAAAACGCTCAAATATTGCAGTATTGCGGTATTTTACGGTTTTTACAAATCCTTAATGAATAAGCAAATAGTGCCGTCAAAGAGTTAATTTCTCGACGGCACTGTTATTATTTTTAGTAATCGTTTAATCTGTAGGTAATCGTTTAATTTATATATTGGTAATACTTCAATCCATCTGAGAGTTAAATGATTGCGTGATTATATACATAACCTTTTCAATCTCGTCCATATTCTCAAAGAAAAGCTCGGCATCACCATTGCCCCAACGACCTACACCAGTAATATCTCGACAAATTCCATATTTATCAACTATATCAGAGAATTTCATATTAATAGAAACACAAAGCCTAATTTTCATATATTTAGAAATACCACAGACACAATCCCAAGAATATACCCGACAGTCTGAGTTTTTGAAAGCTTTTCTTTATATATAGTCAGCGCACATATAAAGGTCAGCACAATTCCTCCGGCAGAGATACTGGGAAAGAGAACGGAATTAGGCATTGATGCGGAAACTACCATCACCAGATAATTCATTATTCCGTTTATCAGTCCCTTGACTGCTCCGTATTTAATGCACGGCTTAAGCATTTCACGCTTATTTCCCTTTTTGGATAATCCGAGTACAAGCAGTACTATGGTTACAACAGCGAGCGAAATAATCATAAATTCGTTTTTATATGCGCCGTCAAAATGCACCTGCTGCATTTTCTGAATAGTAGAGCACATTCCGTTGGCAATAAAGGTGAGCAGGATATATATTATCCATGACGGAGAGAATTTCATGCTCTCATCCTTATTTTTATTTATAAGATAGAGTGAAATCAACAATGCCACAAGACCTATGTACAATGTCGGATGTATGGGGTCGTGTAAAAATAAAATTCCGTAAAAGGTGGGTATCAGCAAGGAATATGAGGTTATCAGTGCTGTTATGGATAACGGTCCTGTCTTAATAGCAAATATCATTGCAGCAGATGCCGTTCCGAAAGCCATGGAAAATGCCGCCGAATAAGGGATAAGCTCTCGGGGAAAGCTTATACTTCCGCCACTGTTTATTAAAAAGAACAGCAATGCGCAAAAACAGCCGACTGCGGTAAAAAGGTTTATATTCGGGGCTTTTGCTTTTATATTGTATTGCTTTGCGAATATCCGTTCAAAAAGCTGTATCAAAATTATTATAAACAGGAAAAAATAATTCATATTTACATTCCTTCTGTTACTTTACTTCAAAGCCTGCAAAGCTGTACGGCACCATTTCGGAAAGATATACCCTGCTGCCCTCTAACCGTCCGCTGCAATTGATAAATTCTATCTCGGAATATTCCCGGTCAAGCTCGACAATCGGCTCAAAAATTTCATCCGGAAAAATATTCCAAAGTCCTACAGACATGGAGTTGCCGGCTTTTTTTGCAATGATATATAAATCGGGATTGCCATAGGAATATGCAGGAAGTTTTTCGCCTCCGAATAGGTCGATAGCTTCCTTAAGCTGTCTTGAGCGGGCATAGCTGCGATAGAAATTATCATTTCCCCATGACTGCTCGTATGCCGCAAAAGCAAATACCAAAAATTGCTGTCCTTCCTTGTTTTTGTAGTAGTATGCACCGATTGACCGGCTCTTTTCGTCATCTCGTTCATCAAATGAAATGAAGTGGCTTAGTATCTTGGCCTCTTTGTTGACCTCTATTTCATATACATCATTGCTGAGCGCATAGTTTTCTCTGAAACTGTCAAAGTATTCACGACGAGCGCAGTATTTTTCTCCTACAGATAAAAGACCGGTATCAATGCCCTCCTGCTGCAAAAGCTGAGCAGCTCTGATGTCAATTATCAGTCCCTTTTTAAATGCTTCGGCAGGTACTGCCTTTACGTTTTCCGCAAAAGCAATCCCGCAGACACCAAATCCTTCATATACGGACGGAATACTGTTGTCAACTATCATTTTTGAAGCATGGGAGAAGAATATGTTTTCGGCAGAATCCCCCTCAAGATTAGCAGGCAAAACCATATCCTCAAATTTCGTCATACGTTCATATATTCTGACACCGCAAGCCTTTTTGTCGCCGAAATGCCTATCTATTTCACTGTATAGACTGCGGTGTTTTTCGTGTCTTTCTATATATCCGTTTTCGTATCCGGGATTTGATATATAATCAACTCCATATTTTAAAATGCCGTCAAGCTCGCCTGATGCACGGAGTGCTGTATCAAAAATTTCCAGATAGCTTGCCGGGCAGTTTGTTCTCGGACGGGGATACACGTCTCCCTCGGAGTATATTTCAATCCCTTCACTGCACCAGCTTCTTTCCATCCGTTCAAGCTCAATGATGTTTTGCAGTTTGTTTCCCCAGCCTTTAGACACAGCCCAGTAAGGAGCACCTATCAGTCGTAGAAACGGTTTTGTGCCGCCTGCAAGTATTTTACTTACGGATGCCGAATCAATGCCGTCGGTATCCCATACCGTTAGGCAGGAGCAGTTTCCAAGACGAATCTTTGGATTTACCGAGTCTACCGCCTCACGCATTTCCTTTGCAAACACTTCAAAATAGTGTCTTTTTGCTTTCAGCCATGCCGAACGGTATTTGTTGCCGCCGCCAGTTAGAATAAGCTTTGAAAGCTCTTGGGGATTCAGCTTTTCACCGAGGATATTCTCCATATATGCAATATGGTTTTCGCATATGCAGCCCATGCCAAAGCCGTATGTGCCGTAACGAAAATCATCATCAAACTGGATTAAATCGACTCCGCAGGCTGCAATATCGGCAAGGTATCCGCCAGCAAATTCCCGGAAGTTTTTGTCGGAGGGACAGATTTCGTTTTGGGATATTTTCCCGGATATACCCTTCATATGAACATAGTCATTTTTTTCGTTTATCATAAATGTCCACAGCCATGCTCCGACTTCAAATCCATGCTTTTTGAAAAACTCACAGTTCTTTTTGAGCGCAGTCATTTCCTTTTCTCGCCGTTTCTTTGACAGATAATAAATGTTAATTGCCAGAAAAACTCTTTTGGCATCAAGTCGTTTAAGCATTTCCAGATGCTTTTCCAACCCCATTTCTTCGGCTGTTATGTTTATGATTGGAACTGAAACATTATACATTATCAATTTTCTCCTTCATATAACTTCCTTTATTTTTTCCCATATCAATTCTGCAATATGCTTCATGCCTAAATCGCCTGGATGATTTGCTATACCCGTATGCTCAAAAAGTCCAATAGCTTTCATTTTATCGTCCTCACCAAGTTCTCCAAGATATATATACGGATATTCTCGCTCTTTTGCAATACGAATAATTGTATCATCTCCGGGATGCTTCCAAAATCCGGTTGTAAGGATAATTTTTGCTTTTTCGGTAGGGTTTAAGTAGTCAATCAAATTTTGATATTCACGATAAAAAGTATCCTTATCAAAATTATGATGTGGGCAGTTTTCAATCATTCTGAAAACTATCACATCCGCCTCAAAATCTCTTGCCCTTGTATATGCTTGCAAGTGTTCCGAGCCGTTTTTGTATTCGCACTCCCACTTTGCAACCTGACAAACACAAAAGCTTGTATCAGGTTCTATCATATTTATTTTATCAACTAAAAGATGCACATAATCATTTTCTAAAGCTGATGCTGCCATTCCCCAATCCCAATACCAACCGATTTCAGGCGAAATGCCATGTCTTGTTATGGAATTTCCCACAAACATCACTTTTTTGCCCTTGCCATCTTCCTGTATAAAGGTAACGTATGAGTTCTTTTTGAGCTGGTTTGTTGCTGAAACAGAATTTTTTTCTATTTGCGGCATTAAATTACTTCCTTTCCGTTATTCCTTTTCAAAAACCAAAACATTAGAGCTATAGCCGATTGTAAAACTATGAAATATAGGTTTTATATGGCTTTCTCAGACGTTTTCAGTATTATATTCTCGGTAAATTCCCCCAAAATAAATCTGTTTTTGTCAAGCTCTGTTATCGGTGTGTCATTCCAACATAAATTTTCAATAAGAATATCCTTTGTTTTATGCTTTGCATCAAATCCTTTAAAGCAAAGTATCGGCGCATGTTTCCCGAATAGACTGATATTTTTAAACGTAATGTTTCTATTTATTCCACGGCGAGTGCCACCTGTGGAATATTCGTGATTAAATTCTACAGTCACACAAATAATTGGCGGACAGTAATCTCTGTTTTCATTAATATAGATCTCGTTATCAAATGTCTGAATTTTCCCAGTGGGAATAATGTCATCATATTCAACATTAATATTTCGGTATTCAACATCGTGAACCTCCGCATAATCAACATTGTAGCAATCAAGAACAGGGCCACATACATGTATGACATCACATTCTTCAAAGAGTATATTAAAAATTTCTTTCCCTCTTGTTTCAGCTCCTATTTCAAGACATCTTCCCCAATCGTTCCAAATAACGCAATTTTTGACAACCACATTTTTAAAAACATCATATGATTTTCCGTTTCTGTACATAGCTTCATTCACGGCTTTCTCAACATCGCCGTCATAATAGCAGTCAAAACCTTTAATGCAAATTGAATCGTCAAATGTACGAAGGAAACAATTTTCTATCAAGACATCTTCACAGTTATGCATATCAATACCATCGGAATTATAACGCCAGCAACCTACTATCTTTACATTGGCAATATGAAGGTTTTTACAGCCGATCGGACGGATATTGTAGACCAATGAGTCACGAATTGTGATGCCCTCAATTTCAATGTCAGTACAATATTCAAGCTGTATGGTATGTTGACGAACAGCATTGTTGATTGCTGTGTCATTGTTTTCGGCGTTGTATTCAAACAGGATTTTTTCTTTATTATGGCTGTTATCAAGTATTCCTCTGCCGAGAATTTTTATATTTTCGGCATCTAAGGCCTTAACACAGGCATAAACAACAGCCCCTTCGTCAATAAATAAGGTTTGATTGCTCTTTAGCTCTATTTCTCCAACCTCATATTCTCCCTTGCCGAAGTAAAGGACATTTTCATCATTCAAATCAATATTGTAATTTGTGAGGGAGTCAACAAAAATATGCAGCGCGTTATTTCTGCCATATGGCTCAACCGTAAAATATGCGGGACGGTTAAGCGTGAAAATGATTGTGCCGTTATCGGTCTTTTCAGGTACTATTCCTAACGATTTCGGCCTAATATCAATTTTTTCAAAAGGATTTTTCGGCGTGATTTCAAAAGTAATAGGCTCATCAGCAGAACAACATAAAAAATTTATAAGCTCCGTTTGTTCAAGGGCTCTCTGATGCCCCGGCCAGCGACGGTTAAAAGGAACCGCAGAAACTCTTGCAGTATCCAATTCCACCTGTTTGCCGTTAATTTTAACCTTGTAGTCCTCACATTGGTTTTCTGTCCTATTTATCGGATATATTTTTAAAGCCATAATAAACCTCCTTATTAGAATGGCAATTTCACAATCGCCTAAATAAATTAAATCGAATGCAAGAAACACCCTATTTTGACTATTTTAACGCTTGTTTCTAAACGATACTGACATTTTATGCATTCAAAAAATCCTTGCTTTCTCCATCACTTTTATAAATTCGTTTGCCATTGCCCAAAAGCCTAAATCATTTGGATGACAGCCGTCAATAGTACAATTACTCATACCGTAGCTTTCATAATATTTCATACCATCGACAAAATACACATTTTTATCTCCTGCGTCAATTGCTTTATTGTATGTATTAATTATAACAGCCCTGCGTTCCTTTGTCCAATTACAGCAGTTTTTATCATGCCATGGCATTGACGCTATAATAATCGGCAATTCCGGATTGTTTTTTCTTATTATTTCATACATCTTTTTATGCGTTTTGGCAAGATGCTGTGCTGTCGGGGCGTTATGGTCATAATCGTACACAATGCAGCACATATCCAAATGTGAAATATATTCAGCCATTTTCGTTTCTCCCATTGCACTGCCCGAAAATCCGAGATTTATATAATCACAATTAAATTTTCTTGATATTATAGACTCGTATGCCAATCCCGGTCTGGATGCACAGCCGCCTTGTGTTATTGATGAACCATAATACACTATGGGTTTACTGTTTATATAGTTTCCACTTTTTTGTAGCTCGCTGTTTCTTTTTAAGCCTATTTTAAGCGTCTTAACACTTGAATATAATGGTAAATTTATCGTTATATCACGCATTTTACTGCAATCAAAATAATGCTCCGAAGAATAGCAGTCCTTCAATCCAACCGGCGGAACAAAGGCTTTAACAAATTCATACCCTTCATTTTCATAAACATACATATCAAATCCTGCACTTCCCGTAAGCGTCATATGAGAGAATTCGGATATGTTTGAGTATTCTGCAACAATAGCAATATAATCCGAATTTGTTTTAAAACGAACCCTGACTCCTGCCGTGTTTGAAGTAAGTGTGTCTACTCCTTCGCTAATACTGCCGGCTATTGATTTGGGTAATCTATATATTCCGTTATCGTCCATTTGTGCAGCACCATACATCATAAATTGCATTTGCTTGACATCAAAGAATTCTATATCTTTCTCGGTTAATTGGGAGGTAACATTAAAATTTTTATCAACCTCTTCGATTTTACTCATTATATTTCTCCTATATATTTAATAATGGCCGATTGTAACACTCTAAAAATTTAGGTTTTATACGGCTTTTTTTACTTTATTTATAATAACTTTTCTTCGTTTTATGGAAAATCCACAAGAACTAAGAAAGTCGTGCGCAATAAATTTGCGGAAATATCTTTAGCTGACATTTACAATTACATATCTACATTATATATCTTTAAGCGGCTTATTAATAGTAAGAAGCTGCTCTAATTTATATAAAATCTTCCCGAAAAAATTATATATATTATTGACATTTAATATAACTGAAGGTATAATAATGATAAATACACTGATTGGAGCGAGTATTGAATGCCGAATATAAAATATAACAGTGAAAGATTAAACAGCGTAATTAAGGATTTCTGCATAATGACGGACATTTCTGTTGAGGTGCTTGATTCGGAATTTGCCTGTCTTGCTTCATACAGTGAGAATAAGTCGGAATTTTGTATGGAGATACAAAAAACTACGTGCGGCAAAGAAAAATGCATCTGCTCCGATCTGACGCTTTTGAAAAAATGCAGGGAAAGCCGTCGTGTGGAATGGCATATTTGCCATGCCGGTATTCTTGATGCCGTTGTTCCCATAATAAAATTCGATAATATAATCGGGTATATCGTTATCGGAAGAACAAGAGTTATGAAATTTGACGAGGTGTACAGGCGAATTGACTGGATGAAGCCTGATTACAAAATGATGGAAAGCTATTATATGAATATCAAGGAATATAACGAAAAGCAAATAAAAAGTATGTTTGAGCTTGCTGTTATGATTGTGTCATATATTCTTACAAACGAGATAATAACCCCGGAGCTTGACCCGTTTTCTGCCCGGGCGGCGGAATATATTGACGGGCATCTGAAGGAAAATCTGACTGTGCAAACTCTTTGCCGGGAGCTTAATGTTTCGAAAAATTATCTATATGAAAAATTCCGCACAAGCTTTAACCAAACCGTCAATGATTATATAGTATCCTGCAGAATGCGTCGGGCGAGTTATCTTTTGAAAAATACCGATTTGTCTGTCAGCCGCATAGCCGAGGAGATTGGAATCGGCACATATACATACTTCAGCAGGCTTTTCAAAGAAAAATATAATATTCCTCCGTTAGCTTATAGAAAATTTTATAAGGTGCTGCCGCAACAGAATATTTGAAAAGCATCTTCCGCATACTTCGGGAACACGAATATGATTCCGAACTTATGCGGCTTTTTGTTATCGGCGGTGGCGGTTGTATTAATTATATAATAAAAATGATGATGGGAGTATATGAATCTTGTATCGAAGCAGAAAAGGAGAGTTTTGTAAAATAAAAAACGAATTGTAAGTTTAATGTTAGTGTTTAGCATATTGGCAACTTTACTTTTTTACTATCAACTACAGTTTCGGCGGCAAAAAGCGGTAAATGTGGAACCAATCTAACATGGACGCTTGATGATGAAGGTACTCTTATAATAAGCGGTCACGGAAAAATGCAAGATTTGTTATTATCATTTTAAGTGGCAAACTCGGGTTATTTCATTAAACTCAATAAATGTCAATAATTTGTACGAATTTTTCCACTGCAAAATATTTCGACGACAGTTGTGTTACATCACATGAAAAATGTTTTAAAACATCTTTTAATCGTTTGGGAGAGTGTATAATAAAGTGTTTAAGCTACTTTTTCCAACTTACACACTTACGAATTTGTAAACATTTATAAATTGTAGTGTTAAAATAGATATGTTACATTAAAAAATGACAACAACCAAAAATTGTGGTAAAATAGTTTCGACTAAAAAACAAATCCACAAAAGAAAGG
>CADAVS010000071.1 GCA_902791425.1 uncultured Ruminococcus sp. | reverse complement strand
CAGTGAGTACACCTTTAAAATAAACGATATTTTAAAAGAGTATTTGCTCGGTCTTGGAATAAAATTGATTGACTTTAAGTTAGAGTTTGGTAAGACTTCCGACGGAACAATTGTATTAGCTGATGAAATTTCACCTGATACCTGTAGATTTTGGGATGTTGAAACAAACGAAAAGCTTGACAAAGACAGATTTCGCCGTGATTTGGGTGGAGTTGAAGACGCTTATCAAGAGGTTATGAAGCGCCTTATGGGTGAATAATTTTACGGAAGGACTTTTGCGATGATACAAAATGAAACAGTTGTTGTTATAGATTTTGGCGGACAGTATAATCAGTTGATTGCCAGAAGAGTTCGTGAGGCTAATGTATATTGTGTTGTTTTGCCATATTCTAAGAGCATAGAAGAAATAAAGTCATATAACCCTAAAGCTATTATATTTACAGGCGGTCCTAACAGTGTTTACGACCAAGGCTCTCCCGTTGTTGATAATGCCGTGTTCGAGTTGGGTATTCCCGTTCTCGGAATATGCTACGGAGCACAGTTGATGAGCCATATGCTCGGCGGAACGGGTGAAAAGGCATCAACACGTGAATATGGCGTTATTCCTATCTATTTAAGCGATAGCTTATTGTTTAAAGGAATAGATGCTGAAAGCGAGTGTCTTATGAGCCATACAGATAAAATAATCGAAGTTCCAAATGGCTTTGAGGTTATTGCCCACACAGGCAATTGTCCTGTTGCGGCATTCCAGAATACCGAGAAGAATTTTTATGGTGTTCAATTTCACCCCGAGGTTAATCACACACCGTTTGGAAGTGCTATGATTAGAAACTTCCTCTTTGAGATATGCGGACTCAAGGGAGATTGGACTATGGCTGACTACGCTAAAAACTTTATTGATTCCGCAAGAGAAAAAATCGGTGACAAAAAAGTTTTGTGTGCATTGTCAGGCGGTGTTGACAGCAGCGTAGCCGCAGTTTTGCTTCATAAGGCTGTCGGCAAGCAGTTGACTTGTATATTTGTTGACCACGGACTTTTGAGAAAGAACGAAGGCGACGAAGTTGAGGAGATTTTCAGCAAGCAGTTTGACATTAATCTTATCCGCGTAAATTGCGAGGACAGATTTTTGGGTAATCTGGCAGACGTTACTGACCCCGAGAAAAAACGTAAAATAATCGGTGAAGAGTTTATCCGCGTCTTTGAAGAAGAGGCAAAGAAAATCGGTACAGTTGATTATCTTGTTCAGGGAACAATTTATCCTGATGTAATCGAAAGCGGAACAGGCGATGCTTCTGTGATAAAGAGTCACCATAACGTAGGCGGATTGCCTGATTATGTTGATTTTAAGGAAATTATCGAGCCGCTCAGAAACTTGTTTAAGGATGAGGTAAGGGCATTAGGTACAGAGCTTGGTATACCTCATCATTTAGTATGGCGTCAGCCGTTCCCCGGCCCCGGACTTGCAGTACGTTGTATCGGTGCGATAACCAAAGACAGATTGGAAATCCTAAAGGATGCAGACTATATATTCCGTGAGGAAATAGCAAATGCAGGCCTTGACAGAGAAATAAACCAATATTTTGCAGTGATTACCGATATGCGTTCTGTTGGAGTAATGGGCGATGGAAGAACGTACGATTATACAATCGCGTTAAGAGCGGTAACTACAACTGATTTTATGACAGGTGAATGGGCGAGAATTCCATACGAAGTATTGGAAAAAGTCAGCCGCCGAATTGTAAATGAGGTCAAGCACGTAAATCGTATAGTGTACGACATCACAAGCAAACCCCCCGCCACAATCGAATGGGAATAAGTAATCAAACCCTCGAAAGTGGCTTAGAATAAGGCTTTTCGGGACTTTGAAATCTGCAATGATACTAATTTGATACTATTTTACTATTGCAGACAATAAACGATTATAAAAACTATCCCCCTGAAAACGACAAAGTTTTCAGGGGGATTTTTCTGTCTATGGGAAAAATTATTCTTCTGTTTCCTTTTCTCGCATTTCTTTTAATCTTTGTTGTGTACGGTCAGCTTCAACTCTTGGATAGGTGTATCTCCAATGGTCGTATTCCTCTTTTGTGATTTCTCCGTTTAAGAATTTTTGGTATTCATTATGCCACAGTTCAAATAATCTGTTCATATTAAAAGCATCACGATTTTCAACATATCTATCCAATGCAATACAATATTGACCTGATTCAGTTTGCGTTATATGCAAATACCTTGTATCTTCAAGTGCAAATAAGGTGTGCATAAAGCCAATATCACTATCAATATCAGGCACTTTTAATGCGTTGGGTGAAACATCAAATATATATGAAAGTCTTTCGATGGTGTCCTCTTTCGGAACTCGTGTTTCAGATTCATATTGAGCAACACGCACATCGGCAGCTCTTTCGGGATAACGGAGCTTTAAGCCCAATTCCTTTTGTGTAAGGTTTTTTAAGGTACGGAAAAATCTTATTCTTTTACCAATAGCCATATCGTACACCTCGTAGATTAAACATTTTTATTTAGTATAACATATAATTTGACAAAATGCAATAGAAATTAAACAAAAAAGTTTAATTATTTTAATTCAAAACACTTGACATAAACAAAAATGTTTAGTATAATACAGTTAACAACTAAACAAATATGTTTAGTTAATATAAATTAAAGGAGGATTTTTTAATGGAAAACAAATTATTTATGCGTTCCGAAGAAGTAGCCAAAGAGCTTGGAGTTTCCAGAGCCTATGCTTATAAACTTATAAAAAAGCTGAACGAGGAACTAAGGGCGAAAGGCTATCTTGTAATCGAAGGCAGATTGAACCGTGAATACTTCATGGAGAAAATCTACACAAATAAAAACGGAAAGGAGAAATAAAAATGCCGGCTTACAAAGACAAAAAAACAGGTAAATGGTACGCTTCGTTCTACTGTATGAATTGGAAAGGCGTACGGGAAAAGAAAATGAAACGAGGCTTTGAAACCAAAAAGGCTGCTCTTGAATGGGAGCGAGAATTTTTGAGACAATCCAAAGCCGACCTCGATATGAGGTTTGACACCTTTGTAGAATTATATGTTACCGACCTTAAACAAAGGCTTCGGGAGAACACTTTTCTCACAAAGGAAAGTATAATCTACAAAAAGGTGCTTCCTTACTTCAAGGAGAAAAAGCTGAACGCCATAACAGCTAAAGATGTTATCAAGTGGCAGAATGAATTATTGGCTTACCGTGACGAAAACGACAAACCTTATTCAAAAACCTATCTCAAAACAATTCATAATCAGTTGAGCGCAATATTTAACCACGCAATACGCTATTATGACTTAAAATCCAATCCGGCAGCCAAAGCAGGACACATTGGCGAAAAGGAAGCAGGGGAAATGGATTTTTGGACTAAAGAGGAATACAAACTGTTTGCAAATGAAATGATGGATAAGCCAAAATCATTCTATGCGTTTGAGGTGCTTTATTGGTGCGGTATTCGATTGGGTGAGCTTCTTGCTCTGACACCTGCTGATTTTGACTTTGAAAACGGACTGCTCCGTATAAATAAATCATATCAGCGCATCGGAACCCGTGATGTTATTACCGAACCGAAAACAAAGAAAAGCATACGCACAATAAAGCTTCCGTCCTTCCTTTGTGAAGAAATTAAGGAATATTTGGGTATGCTCTACGGTATCAAACCTACTGACAGGATGTTCCCAATATCCAAAAGCTTCTTGCATCACGAAATGGACAGGGGTTCAGCGGCGGCAGGTGTTAAGCGGATAAAAATTCACGGACTCCGCCATAGCCACATAAGCCACCTGATAGACTTGGGATTTTCCGCAGTAGCCATTGCTGACCGAGTGGGACATGAGAGCATAGATATTACATACAGATATGCACATCTTTTCCCATCAAAACAGGTGGATATGGCAAACAAACTTGAAAACGAAAGGATTGATTTAATTGGATAAAAAACTTGATGCCAAAGGCAGATGGAGAAACAAAACTACATCGTTTATGATGTCACCGGAAGAAAGGGCGGATTTAGATATTCGCGTCAGCCTTTCGGGACTAACTAAACAGGAATATATGGTTAGACGGTTGCTTGAAAGAGATATAATTGTTCAGCCTAATTCAAGAATTTATAAGGCACTCCGAAATCAAATGACGAAAATTTTAACAGAGCTTCGCAGAATTGAAAACGGAGCAAATGTTGATGATGAACTGCTTGCAGTTATCAAAACTGTTGCGGAAACCTACAATGGTTTACAAGAAAAGTAAAAGTCCCAAAGTATCGGCAAATACTTCGGGACCGGGGAATGTGGTAAAACACTCCTTTACGATGGTTACATTTTACCACATTCCTGCTGATTTTTCAATAGGAGGTGACGAAAAATGTCAGAATTAAAACTGATAAATATGCAGGATATTGAGGTTGAAGAAGTAAAATGGCTTATTTACCCCTTTATCCCGTATGGAAAAATAACAATAATTCAAGGTGATCCGGGCGAAGGCAAGACCACTCTTGTCCTTCAAATTATCGCAAGGCTCACCAAAGGCGAAAGCATTGTGAATGAAGATGCAAAACCGCCGATAAATGTTATCTACCAAACCGCCGAAGATGGATTGGCAGATACAATCAAACCTCGTTTGTTAACGGCAGATGCAGATTGCTCAAAGGTGCTTGTAATTGATGATAAAGATACACCGCTTACAATGCGTGATGTACGGCTCGAACAAGCCATCGTTGAAACAAATGCAAAGCTCGTGGTTTTAGACCCGATACAAGGCTTCTTAGGCGCTGATGTTGATATGCACAGGGCGAATGAAATCAGACCTGTTATGAAACACATATCCGAGCTTGCGGAAAAGTACAAGTGTGCAATTATCCTCATAGGGCATATGAACAAATGCAGTATGGGAAAATCTGCATACAGAGGTTTAGGCTCTATTGATTTTCAAGCGGCAGCAAGAAGCGTTTTGATTGTCGGAAGAATTAAAGACGAACCCGAAATCAGAGTTGTATGTCAGACTAAAAGCTCACTTGCTCCCGAAGCAAAATCTATTGCTTTCAGGTTAAGCGAAGAAAACGGCTTTGAGTGGATAGGCGAATATGATGTTACGGCTGATGATTTACTATCCGGCACGGCAAAGGGTACAAAGAAACAAACGGCGATTGATTTTCTTGAAAGTACACTTGCAGACGGACAGATGGCACAGACAGAACTAATGGAGCTTGCAAAGCAAAAGGGCATATCTGAAAAGACCTTGCGAAATGCAAAGGACACCTTACAGATAAAATCGAAACGGGCAAATAATCAATGGTATTGGAGCCTTGACTAAAAGTAAGATGGTAAGATGCCCTATTCTATAGAAAGGGGCATCTTGCCACCTTGAAAGGATAGGATGGGATAGGATATGAAAAATATACAAATAAAGCAAGAGCTGTTTATAAAGCTGATACAGTATTTTTATAGCGAAGAAATCGGGTATGACAATGAGGAATTATTCGATTTAGAGCGTGAAATCAAATCCGAACTTCAAAAGAAGTTGGATAAGGTTTCAATGCGGAGTTACTATACCGCATATAAAACTGCTCCCACAGAGCAGGAGCGTGAGGAAGCACGCAAAAAATATCTCGATGAAAGAGGTGTACCTGAAAGCTTCAGGTGGTAATTCTCTTTAAGAGATATTTACGGGAATGTGGCACATTCCCGTGTAGGCAATTAAGGAACAAAGTGACAGATTGCCTATAGGTGAGAACGAGAAAATTTTGAGCGTTCTCCACCATTGCAGACGGCGGATTTTTAACATAAAAATATCTGCCGTTTGCGGTGTGTGTAGCCACAGGCAGCACACACTTCGGCGGTAGCCGAACAAGCCCTCTGCAAGAGCGCAAACTACCGTAGGTAGCCGCATTTTTGTTGGCTCGCTGACAAAAGTGCATTTGCGTTACTTTTGACAAAAGTAACAAAACCCAAGTTCGCTATCGCTCACTTGAAAATACAATAAGCGAGGTGAAAAACAATGTTAGAAAGGTCGATTTCCTTTACAAAAGGAGCAGGTGTTATAAGTCATAATGCAAGAGATTTTCTCACGGATAATGTTGATAAGGACAGAGTGCAAAATAACATACAATACTGTCACGGAAAAATTGAAGATGCCTACCAAAAACTGTTTGGTGAAGCATTGGAAAAATACAATGCCAAGCAGACAAGAAAAGACAGAATAGTTGAAAATTATTATGAAAAAATCCGTACCGGGAAACAAGAAAAAACATTCCACGAGGTCATAGTACAGATTGGCGATAAGGACAATATGGGAGCCAAGACAGAGTACGGTCAGCTTGCAGGAAAAATTCTTGACGAGTATATGAAAGGTTTTGCAGAAAGAAATCCGTATCTGCATGTGTTCTCTGCTCACTTGCATATGGATGAAGCATCACCGCATCTGCATATAGATTTTATTCCGTTTACAACAGGCAGCAAGCGTGGACTTGAAACAAGAGTTTCATTAAAGGCTGCTTTGGAAAAGCAAGGCTTTAAGGGTGGAACCAGAAGCTGCACCGAACTGAATGAGTGGTACGAAGCGGAAAAGGTGGCATTATCAAAAATAATGCTTCCGTATGGTGTTAAGTGGGTAGAAAAACATACACACGAAAAGCATAAATCCGTCAGTGAATTTAAGAAGCAGAAACTTATAGAAGAAGTGGAAGCTCTTGAAGAAAAAAAGGAGGATATTGAGCGTAAAATTGCTACATATCAGAGTGCCGAAGATTATTCAGATGCTATGGCAGCAAAAATGACAAGCGGAGAGTATAAAATCCCCGAACCACCCAATTTAATGTCTGCGAAATCATATCACAGCAAGTTTGTTGAACCGCTTATAAAAAAGTTGGTAAATATAATAAAAACACTTGCAAGAAGATGCTATGTAGCAGAGAAAGAAGCGGAACAGGCAACGAGTAAACTATTAACGGTTCATGAGGAAAAAGAAAGGCTTAAATCTGCAAATTGGGATTTGAGAATGGCTAATAGCCAAATGGGAGTTGAGGTCAGAAATTTTGAGAAAATCAAAAATTTTCTTGGCATAGATAAGGTCAAGGAAATGCTGAAAATAATCAATGCTCAAAAGCACAAAACCAAACAAAAGAAGCAGTCAGAACCGGAGCGATAAAATATTTTCCCTTAATAACCTGTACGGGAATGTGCCACATTCCCGTGTGGGTGGTTAGGGATATAAAATAATTTAACAGGAGGATTTTACAATGAAAAAATCAATTTTTGAACAAATGGGCGGAACTTACAGACGAGAAGGGGATTACCTGATACCTAACATTTCTGTTCCCGATACAAGGGAATATAACATCGGTAAATATGGAAATCTGCATAGGCGATTTCTCGAAGAAAATTATCCGGGATATTACACTACTTTGCTTATGTCGGGAAAACTGTTCGATTATCTTGGAAAAATCGATTTAAGAGCCAAAAATGAGCTTGACAGGCTTATTCCTTTACTTGCCGAGCAACAAGGCGTTACAGAGCAATTAAAGGCTGAAAATCAACTCAAATGGGTGGGTTTAATGAACAACATCAAGGCACAGGTTGAAGAAATAATTTATGCTGAAATCGTGTATGTGAGAGGAGAAGAAAAATGAAAAAATCTGTTGTATTTATAATCTTAATCGCAATGTTTACAAGTACAGGTGTGAAAGCTGCAGAGGTGCCGAGAGAGTCGGCACCCTGCAACGCTACCAATGAAGCAATTACTTTTGTTGAAAATTTTATCGGTGATATTTTAACAGAAGTACAGAACGGCATGGGATATGCCGATGCGAGGGCGAAATCAAATCGCATATTCTTTAATGCTTGGCTTAATGGTCAGACAAACGGTTATAGCTATGGTGAGCTTGTTGATATAGCAAACTGTGCAATATGGCAATACCGGGATATGTACTTGCGACCTGATTTTTATGCAAATAATCTTGAAAAAGTCAGAGTTATTATTTCTCCCGTAATTGAAGATTATAAATCCGGCAAAATCACTTATGCAGAAGCAGAGTTCAATGCCCGAAATAGGATTTATCAATCTGTAAATCCTAACTTTAATCCCGATGTGGAATATATTAAAGACCCGATATATAGGGATATTCCATCTGTGGATAATAGCTTATTTATACTTGCAAGAAAACTGATTTTAGAAAGCAAATAATTATAATGGGGTGTAGCCGTTTCCGGTTACACCCCTTAAAGTTAAAATTCATATTTTTTAATTGTTTCGATTGAATCACGAAGCATATCAAGTTGTTTCTTGCTCATATTCTCAACATCTGCTCTGATTGTACTTAAAAAGATATTTGAATTATCTTCTTCAAAGTCCATTGCAAAGGTATCAATGGGAACATTTAATGCTTTAGCTATTTTATATATCATTGTAAAGTGCGTGTCGTGATAACCTTGTTCAATTCTTGAAATATGCTTTTGTGAAATTCCTGA
>CADAVS010000070.1 GCA_902791425.1 uncultured Ruminococcus sp. | reverse complement strand
AACCTCACCGGAGGCAACCTTTTGAGCGGCATCCATAATATATTTATCACGGTATCCCGCCTTTAAGGGTGCAAGCTCAGATATATCAATTTCCGCAAGCCTCTCCGCCGACGGAAAAGAATAGTATATCTTGCCATCAAATTCTATTCTGTCACCGAACATTTTGCACATACTCTCGATAATCTTTTTTATACGCGGTATATTATTATTTGCAGAAATAATAAATGATACTATTGTTTCCCACACATCCTGCTTTAATATTCTGATGCCGCTCCCAAACTCAATGCAAGAAGAAATCTTATTATCAATTTTGTTCAGCCTTGAGCATATGGCATCATAATCAGTGGACAAAGA
This sequence comes from uncultured Ruminococcus sp., assembly GCA_902791425.1. Taxonomy (GTDB): domain Bacteria; phylum Bacillota; class Clostridia; order Monoglobales; family Monoglobaceae; genus UMGS1820. Next base: position 8,321 of record CADAVS010000070.1, on the reverse strand, counting down.
AAAATATTGTGACCAATACTCATTGTCCTCATCATTACAGATTATATCCCTTTCCTTCACACAGCAAACCTTGCCTGCTGAAATTCCGACATATACTCCATTATCATCACAATTCCAACGAAAGCATTGTCCGCACTCAAAGGTATCTGTCGCATTAAACCGGCAATTCTTCTCTAACTTTATCATCTTATTCTACCTGTTTTGTATTATTTTCGTGTTCGACAATCTTATACGATAATCTCATAAGGCTGTCGCTTAAGTGAACATTCTCAATAGTCACATCCTCTGCCGCCATCGAAAGCTCCGTATAAGAGAAGTTGAGAAAAGCCTTTATCCCATAACCGATAAGCTCTTCCGCAACTCCTCTTGCAGCCTCCTTCGGAACAGCGAGGATTGCCATCTGAGGTTTATTTTCACTTATAAATTGCTTTACTTCATCATATGACATTACGAAATGATTGCCGACCTTAACACCCTTCTTCTTAGGGTCCGAATCAAAAATACCGATAAGCTTGAAGCCTCTTGATTCAAACTTAGTATTTATAGCAAAGGTACGCCCCATATTTCCGGCTCCCACAAGGATAGCAGTATGCCCTCTGTCAAGTCCCAAAATCTTTTCTATACTCGACTTTAAGAACTTGACATTGTATCCGTACCCCTGCTGACCGAAACCGCCAAAGCAATTTAAGTCCTGTCTTATCTGTGAGGCAGTAACATTCATTCTACGGCTGAGCTCCTTAGATGAAATTCTCTCTATACCGCCTGCTTCAATTTCACTGATGTATCTGTAATATCTCGGCAATCTGTTGATAACTGATGAAGATACCTTCTTTTCCATCAAATCAATCTCCTCATATTAAATTCGACAATGTTATGTCAGAGATTACAGAAGCGTCTTAAGTTTTTCGTTTACAGCCAAAAGGAAGTCCTCTGTGTTGACCTTCTTCTTGTTTTCAAGCTTTGAAAGCAGATAAAGGTCACCTGTCATTATTCCGTCTTCGATAGTTGCGATAGTGGCATTTTCAAGCTTGTCGGCAAAATCACATAAATCCTTTAATCCGTCAAGCTCACCTCTCTTTCTGAGAGCACCTGTCCAAGCAAATAAAGTTGCAACGCTGTTTGTTGAGGTTTCCTCACCCTTTAAGTGCTTGTAATAGTGTCTTTGAACTGTGCCGTGTGCTGCCTCGTATTCATAAATTCCGTCAGGTGATACCAATACAGAGGTCATCATAGCAAGACTGCCGTATGCAGTTGCAACCATATCGGACATAACATCACCATCATAGTTTTTGCACGCCCAAATGTAACCGCCCTCTGAACGAATTACTCTTGCAACAGCATCATCAATCAATGTATAGAAGTATTCAATACCTGCACTTGCAAACTTTTCTTTATATTCAGCCTCGAAAATCTCATTGAATATATCCTTAAATCTGTGGTCATATATTTTTGAAATCGTATCCTTAGATGCAAACCATATATCCTGCTTTGTATCCAAGGCATAATTAAAGCAGCATCTTGCAAAGCTTGATATAGACTTGTCAAGGTTATGTAAACCTTGAATAACACCTGCTGTACCATCAAAATTATGAATTAATTGACGCTGTTCATTGCCGTCCTTGTCAGTGCAGACAATCTCACACTTTGCACCCTCGGGAACACGCATTTCAGTGTTCTTGTATACGTCACCATAAGCGTGACGGGCAATGGTAATAGGCTTTGTCCAGGTAGGAATATAAGGTGTGATACCCTTTACAATGATTGGAGCACGGAAAACTGTGCCGTCAAGTATGGCACGGATAGTTCCGTTAGGTGACTTCCACATCTCTTTTAAGTTATATTCCTTTACTCTGTCAGCATTAGGTGTAATTGTAGCACACTTTACAGCAACGCCGTACTTCTTTGTTGCCTCTGCCGAATCAATTGTTACCCTGTCATTTGTTTCGTTTCTGTATTCCAGACCCAAGTCATAATACTCAGTTTTTAAATCAATATAAGGAGTCAAAAGTATATCCTTTATCTCTTTCCAGATAATTCTTGTCATCTCGTCCCCGTCCATCTCAACAAGAGGGGTGGTCATCTTAATCTTTTCTATGTTCATTGTCGGCACATCCTTTCCTTATGCTTTAATATTACGCATTATTTTTTGTGTAATTGAGCAATCCGCCTGCAATAAGCATTTCTCTCTGTCTTTGTGAAAGCTCAATACTTACCTTGAATTCTGTACCCTTAGTAATATTCTTAACAGTAAGCTCATTTTCTTTTGCGATTGCTTCTTTAAGATTAGTGATTTGAAGTTCATCCATCTGGTCAATGGTATCATAGTCCGCTTCGTTTACAAATGTCATAGGAATGATGCCTGCATTGATTAAGTTAGCCATATGTATTCTTGCAAATGACTTAACAATTACAGCTTTAACACCCAAATACAGCGGGGCAAGAGCGGCGTGTTCTCTTGAAGAACCCTGTCCGTAGTTTGAGCCTCCGACTATAATACTCTTTTTAAGTTCCAATGCTCTGTCGTGGAACTTCTCGTCACATACTGCAAAGCAATATTCCGAAATCTTAGGAATATTTGAACGCAACGGAAGAATTTTAGCACCGGCAGGCATAATATGGTCAGTTGTGATGTTGTCCCCAACCTTTAAGCTGCACTTAGCGTCAATCTCATTTGCCATAGCCTCTGAAACAGGGAAAGGCTTGATATTAGGTCCGCGAAGAACCTCAACGCTGTCCATCTCGCTCTCATCAACAGGAGGCACAACCATATTGTCATTTATATCAAACACCTTAGGCAATTCAAACTTAGGCATATCTCCAAGAGTTCTCGGGTCGGTCAAAACACCTGCGAGAGCTGATGCTGCCGCAACCTCAGGTGATACCAAGTATATCTGACCGTCTTTTGTGCCTGAACGGCCTTCAAAGTTTCGGTTAAAAGTTCTGAGTGAAATACCCGCCGAATTAGGCGACTGACCCATACCGATACAAGGTCCGCAGGCACTTTCCAAAATTCTTGCACCCGCATCTATCATATCAGCAAGAGCACCGCATTTTGCCAACATATTCAACACCTGCTTAGAACCCGGTGCGATAGAAAGTGAAACATCAGGGTGTACTGTCTTACCCTTTAAGATATGTGCGACCTTTAACATATCAAGCAATGATGAGTTTGTGCAAGAGCCTATACAAACCTGGTCAATCTTCATACTGCCGATTTCTTCAACAGATTTTACATTGTCAGGTGAGTGTGGGCAAGCAGCCGCAGGCTTTAGCCGGCTTAAATCAATATTGATGGTTTCATCGTATACTGCATCAGCATCAGCCGAAAGCTCAACAAACACTTCTTCTCTGCCCTGTGCCTTTAAGAATTCTCTTGTCACATCATCAGACGGGAAGATTGAAGTTGTAGCACCAAGCTCCGCACCCATATTGGTAATTGTCGCACGTTCGGGAACAGACAACGTCTTAACTCCCTCTCCGCAATATTCAATAATCTTGCCTACGCCGCCCTTAACAGACATAATACGCAGAACCTCAAGAATAACATCTTTAGCAGAAACCCAAGGGCTGAGTTTGCCTGTAAGTTCAACCTTAACGATTTTAGGACAAGTGATATAGTATGTACCTCCGCCCATAGCAACAGCAACATCCATACCGCCGGCACCTATGGCAATCATACCAATACCGCCGCCTGTAGGCGTATGGCTGTCAGAGCCTATCAAAGTTTTTCCCGGTACGCCGAAACGCTCAAGATGTACCTGGTGGCATATTCCGTTACCGGGTCTTGAGAAGTATATGCCGTGCTTTTTGCAGACACTTCCTATAAATCTATGGTCATCAGCATTCTCAAATCCGTTTTGAAGTGTATTGTGGTCGATATATGCCACAGACTTTTCTGTTTTAACTCTCGGAACACCCATAGCCTCAAATTCAAGATACGCCATTGTTCCCGTAGCGTCCTGTGTTAATGTTTGGTCAATTTTTATTCCTATCTCGGAGCCTGTCACCATTTCTCCGCTGACTAAATGCTCTTTCAATATTTTTTGTGCAAGAGTCAATCCCATTGAAATTCAATCCTTTCTCTAACATATTATAAATTCATCTGTTAATCCATCTATTTATTTTATCCTAATGTTAAAATATTGTCAAGATAATAAGACAAAAAACATCAAATAGTCCGACACAATATTGTATCAGACTATTATTTTATTCAAATTACATAAAGCAAAATCATGAGAAAATGCAGAACGCTTCCGATTACGCAAAAAATGTGGAATACGGAATGCATCCATTTTTTCTTTTTTCCAACAGCATAGAACACCGCTCCGACAGTATAAGCAATACCTCCGCCAAGCAACATTGCAAAAGCAGCCATACCAAGTTCATTTATTACAACAGACGTTCTTGTAACAATACACCAGCCCATAACAAGATAACATATCATAGAGAAAAGCTTAAACTTCTTTAAGTCAATGGAATTGAGGGTTATTCCTATTACGGCGAGTCCCCATATAATTCCAAATATAAGCCAGCCTTCAAAAACATTCTGTTCCCTAAGTGTGCACAGAGCCATAGGTGTGTATGTACCTGCTATCAAAATAAATATAGAACAATGGTCTATAATCTGAAAAACCTTTTTAGCCTTTTTCTTTGGACTGAGTCCGTGATATATACTTGACATAGTGTATAATATCAACATTGTCACACCAAAAATAACTCCCGACACTACGCCGTATACGTTTCCTCTGAGTGCTCCAAAAACGCTGCATAGCACTATTGCCGCAATACCCATTGCTCCGCCTACAATATGTGATACCATATTGAAGATTTCTTCGTCCTTGGTATATACAGGCAAAATTCTGTCTGCAAGCTTTACTCTTTGCATATCAGTTACCTCCGTTTAACAGGGCTTGCATATATCATATTTATGCAATATCTGCCCTTGTATTAAAATTATTTTGAAAATCTGAGTATCTTAATCAATAATAATATCTTGTTCGTTTTTTTATCCAATCCTTGATTACAAATATCAGCATCACAATTGCAACGCCGACAACCACTCCGCCGAAATCTATTAATACATCCCGAACCTCTGAACTGCGGTCATTAAAGCTCTGTATAAATTCATCAACTACGCCTATGGATAAGCCGATTAACAATGGAAAACTTATATATTTTCTGTTATATGTTTTTTCAAACTGTCTTGCAATCATCGCCAAAACAATTCCCAAAGCCAAATACTCCGTTGCATGAGCACATTTGCGTATAATTTTATGAATTTTACCCTTTTGTTGTGCATCAGCTAAGGGTGCAATCTTTTCAATAATTATATTCAATATACGAGTGCTCTGCTCTGTCGATTCCTCTCTAACCTTAAATGAATTTGAAAAAATAAATCCAATAAGTCCAATAAGAATTGCGAATAAAACAGATAACACAACCTTCTTTTTCACATATATCACCTTCTTGAATATATCATATCTAATACTCCATCTCCCAGAATTGAACGCTGTATGGTGGAAGCTCCGAGCCTCCGCCAAAGTCGTGTTTTTCGCCTGTTATCAAGTCAATTGCCGTTCCGCATCCCGCATCGAAATGACAAACCACAGGTTCCGCATCTGCATTTACGGCCACCAAAACACGTTCTGTTTCACTCTTTCTTTCAAAAATACAATGTTTGTTTTGCAGCACAACCGATTGGAAAGAGCCGTTTTGCAAGGCGTCACTTTCTTTAAAAGCTTTGGCAAGCTTTGCAATAAACTCTGTCAATTCATTTTCCTTAGGCACATCAATGCACGGACGCAAGGCATTATCTCCCTGATGCTTTTCCGCCTTCTCACCGAATTCACTGCCATAGTATATGCAAGGAAATCCGGGCATACCAAACATCATTCCGTAAATCAGTTTTAAATGTTTTTCGTTTGTAAGTATGCTTGCAATCCTTGTCACATCGTGATTATCAGCAAAATTCAACAGATGCTTGCCCCTGCATATACACCATTGTTCTGAGCCAAACAATCTCTGCACAGAATGGATTATCTCAAACATATTCATAGAGTTAAATGAAGAATACAAGCCCTTATAACATTGATAATTCGTACAGGAGTGAAGCATATCATCATTGACAAATTGGGAGTAGTCGCCGTGCAAAAGCTCTCCTATAAGCACAAATTCAGGCTTTAAATTCTCTGTAAATCTACGCAATCTTTTTATAAAATCCTGAGTTAAGCAATAGGCAACATCAAGCCTGAGTCCGTCTATATCAAACTCATCAATCCAAAACTTAACCGCACTTAACAAATGATTTACAACATCTTCATTGTGCAAATTAAGCTTCACTAAGTCATAGTTACCCTCCCAGCCTTCATACCACAAACCATCATTATAGTTACTGTTGCCGTCAAAACTAATATTAAACCAATCCTTATACTGAGAGTTATAGCGTTTTTCAAGGACATCTTTAAAAGCCCAAAAGCCTCTGCCAACGTGGTTAAAAACGCCGTCAAGCACTACCTTAATGCCGTTTTCGTGCAGGACTTTGACAAGTTTTTTAAAATCTTCATTTGTGCCGAGCCTGCAATCTATCTTAAAATAATCTCTTGTATTATATCCGTGGGTATCGCTTTCAAACACAGGCGAAAAATATATTGCATTACATCCCGTCTTTTTTATATGCTCTATCCAATCATAAACCTTTTCTATCCTATGCTCCAAATTTCCATCATTTTCAAAGGGTGCCCCACAAAAACCCAATGGATATATCTGATAAAATACACTTTTATATGCCCACATATGTATCTCTCCGTTCTAACTGTATATTATACTAAATTATTGTATCTGTTATGAATACGTGATAAACACGAAATCACATCACAATTAATAATATATCATAAATCCGGGATATAATCAAGGCATAGTCTTAATTATTTACAATTCATTAAAAATGTAATATATTTTATACTCAAGATATATACAAAATTTTTTCATATGGAAAAATCATACAAAAAAGGTTTCAGATATCCCGTACAGAAAAAAATAAACCGCACAACAGTTCGGTTTATTTTTTTCGGCATACGAATATGAAACAGATACCATTAATTCATAATGATTATATATTTAATATACCTCTCACTCCGTTAGCTATAAATTCAGCAAGGGTTTTATAGCCTTGCTCCCCAAAATGCAAACCATCATTTGGCTGCATAATATGTTCATTATCCGCATTTAAATGTTCACAAAGAGCAACATCAATCATAGAAATATTATTTTCATTTGCCAACTCACGAACAAATGCGGTTGCTTTTTCAACTTGATTTGCATACCCGTAGTTAGAGTATTCAGGATTGGAAGTCACGTGAGGCGGTGTGCATAAAATCAGTTTCGCACGCGGGGCGTCATTCCGGCACAAATTAATTAATTCTTTGTAATCTATATTTGCCTGTGTTTCATTAACATCATCGTGTCCGCCGTTAGTACCAAGCATTATAATAATAACATCTGCGTTGCCCAGATTAACATTGCCCTCTTTATAATAATTCAAATAATTCGATGCCGTGTAGCCGCATTTTCCATAATTTCTAACTTCGGCATTTAATATTTTACCTAAAAAATGCGGATAGTTTTCTTTTTTAACATTGGCTATTCCGCTCTTTCCGCAAACTCCATAATCTCCTTCTGTTAAGCTATCTCCCAAACAAGCAATAATCACAGTCAGTCACCTCATAACTAATTTTATAAAATATCAAAAATTAGATATTAAGCTTATTTTCGATATTAAATTTATTGTATTCAGTATAACACAAATCGTTGGCAAGGTCAACATTTTCAAGGATTCTATTATTCGAGATTATAAGGTAAAAGTTGTAAATTTTTTGTAATGTCTCCTATCCGTATCTAAGAACAAACGGAGATCCATATTGTACACGATTTGACTTTCGTGTTTTTTCTTCTCTGTTGACCTTTTGCAAAATCATTGAAAAACGCCCTGTTTTTAAGGTGTCTCCCGTTCAAGTCCTATGCAAACGGGGGGTGGCATCTACTGTTTACTTCTCACTCGGATTTTTGCAAAAATGCTCAAAAAGCGCATAAAAATAGGACAATTTAGATATTTAATTTATTAAGTTTTGCCAAAAATTTAGTATATCAGAAAATGAAATTTTTCGCAAGGTTAACCGAACAGTACATCTGTAATCAACATAATGCAAAAACCTACAAGCAGAGCGTATGTCGCGCCTCTCTCGCTCCCGTGTGCGTGTGTTTCGGGAATCATCTCGTCACTGATCACATAGAGCATTGTACCACCGGCGAAAGCAAGAGCGAAC
>CADAVS010000069.1 GCA_902791425.1 uncultured Ruminococcus sp. | reverse complement strand
AGTATTTTAACACAGATAAAACGTAAATTTACCTTTCAAAATCACGGTTCAGTTTTATACTTTCACCCTAGCCGAGGAAAATTTCGCACGGGCAATTAATTCCGCCGGAGGCATAGCGTGAAAGGAACTTTCACGCTATACCTCCGAAATTCCTTTAATTCACTTTATATTTAGATTGTAATCCATAAAATTTACAAATCTATGAACAAATTGTAAAATAGCTATAAATTCTGATTTATATTCTTAATCTGTGATTGCTTAGCCTTGTTTAAAGGGAATATAAACTCGGCATATTCGCCCTCTACACTGTTCAGTGAGATATCCTTGCCGTGTGCCTGCAGAATATTTTTTACGAGGTACAAGCCAATTCCCGTTCCTTCCTTATTTGTGCTTCTCGACTTATCAGCCTTATAAAAACGCTTAAATATCATAGAGCTCTGCTCCTCAGATATTCCACAGCCTGTATTTCTGACTGAAGTTATAATCTCGTGTCCTTTTTGACTGACCGAAATTGTGATATTTCCATTCTGATTTGTAAACTTTACCGCATTGTCAATGAGATTTGTAAGCACCCGTGTTATGCTGTCCTTATCCGCATTAACATAACATTTTTCCGTTTCAAGAGACAGAACAACATCTATATTCTTCTCTTCAATTTTGTTTTCAAGTCCAATGACTACAATCCTTATAACCTCGTTTATATCAAAATTTGTCATATTAAGAGTCAGCTTATCCGACTGAATACGTGTAATATCCAAAAATGTATTTACCAATCTTGAAAGTCTGTTTATCTCGCCATATACAATCTTTAAATATTCTTTTTGTCTTTCCTCAGGAATTGTACCATCAAGCATACCCGATACAAATCCTCCTATTGTAGTCATAGGCGTTCTCAGTTCGTGCGATACGTCGGATATAAATGTCTTCTTAATCTCCTCCGCTTTTTCAAGTTCTTGTGCCATATGGTTAAATGCCTCAGCAAGCTCCGATATTTCGGCGACGCTTGAATTTTCAGCGGACTCCTCCACTCTCACCGCAAAGTTACCCTTTGCAAACTCCTTGGTAGAATCGCTGATTTTCTTAATCGGCACAGAAATACTCCTTGCCAAAAGATATGAAAGCACAATAGCTACCACAGACAAGCCGCCCATAGCTATAATCAATATTCTGAACAACTCATACTGCATTCTCTTATGCTCGGGTATGGGTCTGCTCATAGAAACGCCGCCGATAACCTCGTTGTTTGCACCTTTGACAGGCATCTGCAGTGTGAACATTGTTACAGAAAACAAACCGCCCATATTACCGATGCCGGAGCTTTTCTGCCCTGCAAGAGTATTCTTGGTATATTCTGAATTTATATACATCGGTGTTTTATTTACAAATTTTTCAGGCTCACTTGCAACAACTACCTTGCTGCTTTTATCATATACTATTATATAACTTCCCGATGCCTTTGAAACACCGTTAATAAGACTGTATACACTGTCCATCGGTAGGTTTCCCTCAATCATATTTATAACGGTTTCCACGTTTTTGTAAAGATAATTTTCACTGTATCTCGATACATAGCTTGTCATCATCACAGTAAGTGTTGACCCCATTATTATTATGGAAATCATCATTGAAGCAATATTAATACCGAGAATTTTAGAAAACATACCTCGTTTGTTCATAAATATCCCCTTTTAATACAACAACTAATTTTCTGTAACTTCAAACTTGTATCCAACACCCCAAACAGTTTTTAGCTGCCAATTCTTGTCACCGACATCAATTTTCTCCCTGATACGCTTTATGTGAACATCAACGGTGCGTGAGTCCCCAAAAAATTCATAGCCCCAAATTTCGTCAAGAAGTTGATCTCTTGTGTATACCTTGTTTTTGTTTTTGGCAAGGAAGTAGAGAAGCTCAAACTCCTTAGGAGGCATATCAATCTTTTTATCATCAATATATACCTCATATGTTTCCTTTCCTATACGCAATCCGTCAAATACAAGCTCGCTTAAGTCGTTGTCTGAAGTAATTTTGCCCTCACTTCTTCTCAGTACCGCCTTAATTCTGGCAATAAGCTCTTTTGGTTCAAAGGGCTTTACGATATAGTCATCAGCACCGAGTTCAAGTCCTAAAACCTTATCAAAGGTTTCGCCCTTTGCAGTAATCATAATAATCGGAGCATCGCTAAAGCCCCTGATTTCACGGCATACCTGCCAGCCGTCTTTTTTAGGGAGCATAATATCAAGCAATACAATATCGGGATTTTTACTCTTGAATTTCTCAATAGCCTGCTCTCCGTCAGTTGCGATTACAGCCTTATATCCTTCCTTTTCCACGTATAGGCGTATAAGCTCGCATATGTTAACCTCGTCATCCACAATGAGAATTGTACTCTTTTCATTAATCAAATATATCACCCTCTTTTGTCAATTAATAACATTATACTATCTAATTATGAATAAATCAATAATTTTTTATTAATAAAGATATTCATTATGCTAAAATTACCTTTATCGGAATAAAACAAATCTCAGATAATATAATATATATTAATACACAAAAAAGGAGCAAAGCTATGCAAGAAGAAATAATCAAAAAAACCCCACAGGAAGCAGGCACAGACCGCAACGAACTTATAAATAAATTGATTGAGGACATAGAATGTGCAAAGAATGATATGGAGGTTGCACGTATAAATTTTGACAGAGTTTACAACCCCGACGACATTGATATATATATTTATAAATTGCGTTCAGCCGAATCAAGATATACAAAGCTGATAAAAAAACTGAAATCCATATCATAAATTAAGTTTTTGTAAACAATGAGAAAAAATATTGATAAATATATTAATATATACTATACTTAGGATAAGAGGAAGGTGGATTTAATGACTGCTTATAACAAAAGAAAAGAGGACATTATCGAACATTTTGGTTCTGACCCCATAGGCGGACTCAGCGACAGCCAAATCGGTGAAGCAATTAAAAAGTACGGCGAAAACAAACTGCGTCAAAAGAAAAGCAAAACAATGGTACAGCGTTTTGCTGAGCAGTTTAAAGATGTTATGATTATAATTTTGATTATAGCCGCCGCTGTCTCTTTTGGTATAGCCATATACGAGAATAATCCAAAAGAATTTTTTGAACCTGCACTTATCTTACTGATAGTAATATTAAACGCAATTATAGGTGTAATTCAGGAAAGCAAAGCAGAAAAAGCACTTGATGCACTAAAAAATATGTCAGTATCTACCGCTAAGGTAATCAGGAACGGTAATGATGCCGTCGTAGACTCAACAACACTTGTGCCCGGCGATATTATTCGCCTTGAGGCAGGGGATTATGTACCGGCTGACGCAAGACTTTTGTCCTCCTCAAATCTTAAGGTTGAAGAATCTGCACTGACGGGTGAATCTCTCCCCTCCGAAAAAGATGCTGAGGAAATTATAAAGGAAAACTCCCCCTTAGGTGACAGGTCAAATATGATATATTCAGGCTGCTCGGTAACAAACGGAACGGCATTGGCAATTGTGACAGCCACCGGAATGGATACGGAAATCGGAAAAATTGCAAATCTTTTGAATGAGCAAGACGATACCAAAACACCCCTTCAGGACAAGCTTGCAAAGCTCGGCAAATATCTCGGTATATTGGCAATAGCCGCTTGCATAATCATATTTATAGTCGGAGCCTTCAACGGTATTGACGTAAAAGAGATGTTTATGACATCAGTATCCCTCGCTGTTTCGGCTATTCCTGAGGGATTACCTGCAATAGTCACTATTGTTTTGTCAATCGGCGTTCAAAGAATGGTAAAAAAGAACGTCATTATCAGAAAACTGCCTGCAGTTGAAACCTTGGGCAACGCCTCTGTTATATGCTCTGACAAGACAGGTACATTGACGCAAAACAAAATGACACTTGTTAAAGCATACACAGATAATGGCTTATTTGAAGATGTAGCACCCGACACCGATAATGCACGTGAGGTCAAAAATCTCCTTATGCTCGGTACATTATGCTGCAACGGAACAGTCACAAAGAACGATGACGGAAGCGAAGAACATATTGGCGACCCTACAGAAACCGCCATTGTTGCTGCCGCTCAAAACTTGGGTTTTAACAAGAAAAAGTTGTCCCATGACTTTCCGAGAATTGCAGAACTGCCATTTGACTCGGACAGAAAGCTGATGAGTGTCATCTGCAATTACAATAATAAAAACATTGTAATTGTCAAGGGTGCATTTGACGTTCTTGCAAAACGCTGTGTAAACGGAGATACGGCAAAAGCGAGAAAAATTAACGATGAAATGAGCAACAATGCCCTGCGTGTTATTGCAATTGCATTTAAGGATATAGACAAAATCCCTCAAGAACTTGACAGCGACAGCATAGAAAACGATTTAACTTTCCTCGGTCTTGTGGGTATGATAGACCCTCCTCGCCCCGAGGCAAAGAATGCCGTATCAATATGCAAACAGGCAGGCATCAGACCTGTTATGATTACAGGCGACCATATTATTACCGCCTCTGCCATTGCAAAGGAGCTTGGCATTATGCGTAACGGCGACAAAGCAATAACAGGTGCTGAACTTGACACTATGAGCGATGAAGAACTGAAAGACAATGTAGAAAACATTTCCGTATACGCAAGGGTTTCTCCCGAAAACAAAATCAGAATTGTCAAGGCTTGGCAAAGCAAGGAAAAGGTCGTGTCTATGACAGGTGACGGAGTGAATGATGCACCTGCTTTAAAGGCGGCGGATATAGGCTGTGCAATGGGTATTACAGGCACAGATGTTGCAAAGGGTGCCGCAGATATGACTCTGACAGACGATAACTTTGCATCTATTGTAGATGCCGTGCGAGAAGGCCGCGGAATATATGATAACATCCGCAAGGTTGTAGGCTTTTTGCTTGGCACAAATATCGGCGAAGTAATAACAGTTTTTGCATCAATGATGATATGGCATATATCACCTCTGCTTTCTATGCAGCTTTTATGGATAAACCTCGTCACCGACAGCCTGCCTGCCATTGCACTCGGAATGGAAGCAGTTGAAAATGACGTTATGACCAGACAGCCTCACCACAAGAACGAAGGTATTTTTGCTCACGGATATGGTGTCAGAATTTTTCTGCAAGGATTAATGTTTGCAATTTTAACAATGACAGCATTTTCAGTTGCACGCAGCACAACAGGCAGCGTCGAATGCGGCAGAACTCTTGCATTTATGGTTCTTTCCATATCACAGATTATGCAGGCATACAATATGCGTTCAGATAAATCGTTGTTTAAAATCGGTATGTTTACAAACAAGATTTTAAATCGTGCTTGTCTTATATCGGTCGCACTTGTTCTTATTGTGCTGTTCACTCCCTTGAGAATTGCATTCGGATTAGAACTTTTGAACGCTCCGCTTTATTTATTAGGTATTGGTTTAATCACTGTTCCTTTAATAGTTATGGAGTTATCAAAGGCTCTCAATTTAATTAGCAGACGGTAAAATTCAGAAAATCCTACGCAAAATCCGAAATAATTTTTATCGACGCAGTTGGGCTTGGCAACTGTATGGGCAAAGGGCAATTATTCGATAAAATTATTTCGGATTGGCATTTAGGATTTACAACAAACAGTTTTCACATTTTACAAACGACTAAAATCTAATTAACCACAGGAGATAAATTTTACAGATGAAAAAAGGAATTGGAAAAGTAATTAAAATACTTCCATTTATAGTCATAGCAGTATTGATGTTGCTTTGGATTGTATCAGGAAGAGATTTAAGCATAGAGGATATTATTTCATTTTTGCCGCAGAACTTATTTCTCGCAGCATTGATAATGCTCGCCTTGTATGCCCTGAAAAGCATTTCTGTACTTTTCCCAATTCTTTTGTTGCAGATTACATCAGGACTTATATTTCCATTATATATTGCCCTGCTGATTAACTGTATAGGCACAGTAATAGCATACAGCATACCGTACACCATTGGCAGATTTTCAGGCTCCTCACTTGCGGATAAAATTATAAAAAAATATCCAAAGGTACAGGAATTTGTTGAATTACAACGTAACTCCGACTCGTTTATTTCCTTTTTCTTAAGAGCGATAAGCTGTTTACCTGCGGACATTGTCAGCCTATACCTCGGCTCCATTAAAATCAAATACGTTCCGTATGCACTTTGGGGGCTTATCGGCACGCTTCCGGGGTTAATACCTGCAACTGTTGCCGGTGCCAGCATTACAGACCCAACCTCAACAGCGTTTGTTGTATCGGTTATACTGACGGTTCTTTCGTCAGTTGGCTCAATCGTAATCTATCGCCTTTATAAAAAGCGTAAAGCTTAATATACTTAAAAAGTTGCAGGCAAAACACCTGCAACTTTTTGTTTTATTCGTATTGAATAACGTCTATCCAACGCATCAAAAACTCCCTTTCACTCTCAATCCCTTTTGAAAGCTGTGAAGCCGCAACAATAGGTATCCACATTTGAACATACTGTTTGGCTGTATCCGTTTTCTTGCAGAAAAGTTCAAGATACCTCTCGGCTGTTTCGGTTTCCCCTGCAATTGAAAACAGCAGATAAGTCCTTGCCGCATCAGCTGAGGCATTTCCTTGGGTCACGTGTGCCCAATCAATTACATAGGCTTTGTCGTCAGATGTGATAATAATATTTGACGGATTAAAGTCGCCGTGACATACCTTGTTATGCTTTGGAACCCCATCAAGTCGTGTGTGCAGCTCATACCTTGTTGTGGCATCAAGCCCCGTCTGCTTGATTTTGCTATGCATTTTATCCTTAAGCTTGTTAAGCATAGGAACATTATGCGAAAGAATTTGAACCTGCAGGTCAACCATTCTTATAAGATACTCGTCTGTTTTATCGGGGTTTTCTTTCATTAACTGCTCTAAGGTTACACCCTCGATATATTCAGTTGTGATAGCCCACTTGCCGTCTATCTTGCTCACTTCCAGGAGTTTTGGAATATTGACATCAATTTCTTCTACCCTCGCCTGATTTAAAGCCTCATTTAAAATATTGGCTTTTGAATAATTATTATAGAATAGCTTTATCACCTTATCACCATTGCGATAAATTTCTTTATCGGCTCTTTTTGCTATTAATTCACCAACATTCATTACTTCTCACCTCCATAGTAAGCATTGAGATACATTTGCCTGATTTCACTCATCAATGGATAACGAGGATTAGCACCTGTGCATTGGTCATCAAATGCCTGCTCTGTCATTTCGTCAAGATGTTCCAAAAAGTCTTTTTCATCTACACCATAGTCCCTGATTGTCCTTTTAATTCCAACTCTGTCTTTTAGTTTGTTTAATGCCTTGATTAAGCCTTCCAGCTTCTCAGTGTCACTCTTTCCGCCAAGTCCCAAGTAGTCTGCAATCTCCGCATAACGTGCAAGTGTGTGCGGATGACTATACTGCGAGAATGTTCCCATCTTCGCAGGTGTATCTGACGCATTAAATCTTATTACCTCTTCAATCATCAACGCATTTGCCACACCGTGAGGCAAGTGAAAGAAAGCACCCAGCTTATGTGCCATTGAGTGACATACACCTAAGAACGCATTAGCAAATGCCATACCCGACATTGTTGCCGCATTTGCCATTTTTTCTCTCGCCTCTGCATCTGTCTGTCCGTTTTCGTATGCTCTCGGCAAATATTCAAAAATTATTTTTAATGCCTTTAACGCCAAGCTGTCTGTATAATCTGTTGCAAGCATTGACGCATATGCCTCTAAGGCGTGTGTGACTGCGTCTATCCCTGACGCCGCCGTCAAGCCCTTAGGTGCTGACATATGGAAATCTGTATCTATTATTGCCATCTTAGGCAATAGTTCGTAATCTGCCAACGGATATTTAATACCTGTTTTTTCATCTGTGATTACCGCAAAGGGAGTTACCTCAGAGCCTGTCCCCGCCGAAGTCGGTATAGCAATAAAGTATGCCATATTTCCCATCTTAGGAAAGGTGTATACCCTCTTTCTTATATCAATAAATCGCATTGCCATATCCATAAAGTTTACTTCGGGATGCTCATAAAGCACCCACATGATTTTCGCAGCGTCCATTGCGGAGCCGCCGCCGAGAGCGATGATCGTATCCGGCTCAAAGGATCTCATCTGCTCGGCGCCCTTAATTGCGCAGGCAAGGGTGGGATCGGGCTCAACATCAGCAAAAGAGGTGTACTGGATCCCCATCTCGTTGAGCTTATCGGTGATGGGCTTTGTATATCCATTCTTATAAAGGAAGCTGTCGGTCACAAGGAACACGCGCTTCTTGTTCATAACATTTTTCAATTCATCAAGAGCAACAGGCATACAGCCCTTCTTAATATAAATCTTCTCAGGTGCTCTGAACCAAAGCATATTTTCTCTCCTCTCGGCTACTGTCTTGATGTTGATAAGGTGCTTGACGCCTACGTTTTCGGATACGCTGTTACCGCCCCAGGAGCCGCAGCCCAGAGTGAGCGAGGGCGCCAGCTTGAAGTTGTAAAGGTCGCCGATGCCGCCGTGGGAGGAGGGAGTGTTAACGAGGATACGGCAGGTCTTCATTCTTGCGGCAAACTTCGCAAGCTTATCTGTCTCGGTAACCTCGTTGAGATATACGGAGGATGTGTGACCGTATCCGCCGTCCGCAACAAGTCTGTCCGCCTTGTCAAGAGCCTCGTCG
>CADAVS010000068.1 GCA_902791425.1 uncultured Ruminococcus sp. | reverse complement strand
GTAAACTCATAACCGTTCATCAGAATGATGTAAATTTCTTCGATACAAAAAATCTTATATGACCGGTCATAAATCTCTGTTGAGTTAAGCGAAAGGAGTTCTTTTTTGAATTCGGCATAATCATTTTCTATTCTCTGTATTACACGATTTCTTCTTTTCATAAACTACCTCCGAAAACATTATATACGACATTGTTTTCAAACAACTGTTTAGGTGTATAGGTTCCGATTAGTCTTGTTACCTTTTCATCATAACCCTTTGCACCTTTTTCCCACTGTTGTTTTGATAACTCATACAACTTTTGACTGAATTCGTTTTTGAACCCAAGCACTCTCATTGCCTTGATAATACTTGAATCCACATCAACGAGAAACACAGGCATAAAATATCCTTGCTTGCCGGGATTTTTCAAACGAAATTCTTTGTATAAAGCCATATTGAAAGGCATATTGAAAGACATTACATTATTAAGATTTATGTTTACGAAAATAACATCTTCAATGTAAGACAGCGAAACATAAATCGGTCCTTTATCAACCGCTTTAATTTCTTCATCTGTTATATTGCTTAATGTTATCGTGCATTCGCACATATTATCTCGTGTCTCAAATGTTCCGCCTTCGCCAACTAACACGCCGTCAAATTTTTCGCCTACTGAATATAGTTTAAAACCATACTGTTCCATAATGTTTACCTCCATTTATCTGATGTTCACATATAATTTGAGTGGTCTGGATAAATCAACCTCTGCATATTCTTCCTCTATAGCATCAACTTCATATCTTCCGTTTAGCGTTGCCGTAGTTCCTGTGTGGTGTTTACTATTGCTTTCTTTCCAGCATTCTTTAATACTCTTGTATAAAGAAAGTTTTTCTGCAATATCATATTCACCAGCACAAGCCATTGCATTACAAAAATAAACATATTCTGTCGAACTGCCTTTAAGATAGAACCCATATGTAATAAGTCTTTTCTGCATCTTTCTTCTGCTGCGAAGAAAATGTTTTACTTCTGCAACAACCTTTTCTTTTTCTCCTTTTGACAACAGATAGCCCCACATATATCCCGATGTATCCACATCAAGTTTTTTGTACGAACCATCAGCTTGCAAAAGTGAGATATAGAAAGTTTCCGGTGCATACTTATAACCAAGACCTACTCTGAAACATCTGCTTACTTTTGACATTACTTTACACCTCCACAAATATTGACTATCAGCTCGTAAATCTCTTTCCACGAAGATACTCTAATCATTCCGTTTGCTTCCGCATCATAATTTTGATTATGTGGCGCATTCATAAGGAATTTTCGATAATCTCCGCCGATGTGATTATGTACTGCATCATCAATTAAAATATCGCCTTTAATCATTTGTTTTTTGCTGGTTACAATAACATTTCTCCAAGAGATATACGGAAAATACTTTAATATCACTTTTTCAATCTTAGGTTGAAATGTTTTATAATGTGCACTTGTGACAACATAAACATTATGCCCGTCATCAATCAGTTTCTTTATGTACTTTACACTGCCTTCAATGGGCTGAAGTTCATCCCACAATTCAGGATCGTGAAGAGGTGCATATATCTGCTCCTTTGTCAGTGCAGTAAAAATCTGCATTAAATCCCATACACAAATATCTGAGTTTTTGATTGACAATCCGTATTTCTTATTTAAGCGTGCTATCCAAACACTCATAAGGTCAACCATAGTATCATCCATATCAACCAGAATTGTTAGTTTTTCCACTTTCTTTCCTCCTTTTTTCATCTTCATCTTTAGGACAGTAGTTTTTGTATTTACATATTGGCAAATCCCTTAATTTTACGCCATCAAGCCTTTTTTCTTTTGCGACCTGATAAAGACACAAGGGCAAGCCCTTTCCCAAAGGACAAATTACATATACACAATCTTCAGCAGGTTTCTTGATTTTTGCCATAGTAACTACGCCGCCATCCTTTCTAACACTTGTTTTTCAGGTGCATCGAATTCTTCGCTGCCGCATCTTTTACGGAACATCTCATCTTCCGAACCGAGCCTCAGCCATACCTCACTTGGATAAACAAGCATATTGCATACCATATCTACTACTGTAAATTCTGCAACATCTTTATACCATTCAGGTTTATATCCATTCATACATTGAATTCTTTTACACCAGTCGTACTCCATCTTGAATTTATCGCCTATATTGAATGCAGTATCCATTTCAACCTCATCAGGTTTCCATGTATCCCTGGCACCCTTTAATACCTTTAATAACAATTTTCTTCCTCCTACAGATATGTTTTATCAATTTGTTTCTCATTTTCATCAAGCCAATAATACGCAGGACACATATCGCCGAGTTCTCTCTTTGCCTCTCTTTTATGCGAAGCAAGAATGTCTTTGTCGGTTACAATGTAGCCTTCACCCATAATCTCAATACTACCGTTTTTAAGTTTCTTTACATAATAAAAGAAATTATCATAAGTCCCTTTGAACGGTTCAATAAACAAGGTGAATTCTCCGCCGTACCCTTCGTCAAAAGATTTTGAGCAATAATATGCTGCCTTTTTTCTTAGCTTGCTAATTTGCATACTTCCTTTCATAACAACCTCCTAAAAATCTGCTTTAATTACTTTCGCATTCAATACTTGCAGTTTTAGACAATTCTCCCACAATTGACAGAACTGTTTTTTCACTACCTGCTTCCATATAAAAGTCGCTTACTTTTAATATTGATTCATCCGTGATGCCATTACACAAAGAACACTCAGGTCTTTTCAAGATAACACCTTCGTCTATGTCTCTGTACGAATAAGGCATAGTTGAAAGAATGTCACAACCACAAGCCCAGCATGTATGCAACTTATCGCTGAATATTTCCTTGATTTTTTGCAATGCCGCCTTGTCTTTTCTAAAACACTTTTTCAGCTTCTTGAGGTTCTTTCTGTAAAACAGAATCAGAACATTCCCATTATCGTCCTCATAATATATCGGGGACAATTCTTCTCTGTGTTTTTCTAATTTTTCTACAAACGGATAAATCTCATTTTCATATACAGCGCCCCTTGTATAGAAAGCACAGACAATATTTTTATGATTTGAAAGATGCCATTTGATAGAGTCAACTAACTGCATAACAACCTCCTAAAAATCTGCATTTATACCTTTCATAATCGCTTTTTCAGTTCCATGCTCTTTTTGGCATTCATATATCTCATAAAATGCTTTGTTGTCATACTCTCTGCAGACATAGCATTCATAAGACCTACCAACACAACCGCCATTATCTCTGTAAGTGTATGGGAATGGTCCATAGATACCGCAACGGCATCCGGTACATCTGTGTACTTTGCCGGCTGCAACCTCTTCAGCAATCTCAAACACTTTACTGTCAAATTTGAATTCATCAAGCATTTCCTGCAGTTTATCTGCGTAAAAGACTATCAACTCCGACTTTCCGTTTTTCTCATAATGAAACGGTTCAATTCGTTCATGGCACTCCATAAGTTTTCTCAAAAATTTAGCGTTTGGAGAGCCGTCGTCAAATTCTTCATGAATCATAGAACATATAAGCAATCTTTCAGAGTTTTTTTCAGTATTCATATGTTACCTCCTAAAATAGCAGGAGGATGCCGCAAGCACCCTCCCGAAAATTAAATCTCCATACAAGAATTTATGCAGCCATAGGCATATTCCAAATTTGCGCATTTCTGACGCCCATTCCGAACTGATTGCACATATCACGAAGCATTGTAAATTCTTCGTCTATGCCTGATAAATCCCTCTTTAGTATCATCTCATAATCTCTTTTCTTGGCTTCAAGCGATTGGATTTTGAGAACCCAACGATCAAGAATTTTTTGACTTGTGTTTCCGTTCTGAATCAGTTTCCCGATGCGTTTCTGGTATTCCTCAATTTCCCGTGCCATATCAAGATAAAACTCATGAGCCATCTTTTTTCTTTGCTTTTCATCATCCGCAACATACATTGAATTTATGCTGATGTATTTAGCGTCCCTTTTACTGTTTGGATAGGTATATAAGTTTTCGTTACCTACCAACTCCATAAAGTCCTCTAAAAGCTGAATTTTGTGCATGTATGCTTTCGGAATGAAATAGTGATGACCTCTTGCGGATATACTGATTGCATTCATCTGTGAAATATATTTTCCTGCCATAGTTTCAATACTGCGGTTTCCAATACAGTCCTGATACAGTTCAAACATCTGCTCAGCCTGCCTGAAATATCCTCGTATATCTCTGCCGGATGTGTAATCAACATCTGAAAGCGTTATCGTTCCGCTTGCCTTATCAAGAATGATGTTTGCAAGTTTTTTGTATGTATTAGTGCTCTCATACAAGGTTTCCTCTACTAACTCACGGGACAAAACTTCTGACTCAGCTCGTTTATTATCTCTGCAATATATTCTGGTTACTTTCTTTTCACCATTTACAGATTCTTCGATGCGGTCATAGATTTCTCCCGTTGCACTTCTATATGCATCGGTAATTGAAATTTTTTCGTTTACCTCAATAGGAAAACCTATCTGCTCACAAACACTTTTAACATTATCCACTTTAACGACCATATTGGGAAGAGAATAATACATATACTTACCCATAATATTCTCTGCCTGACCGTTATCTGTGTTTATCGCCATAAACTTATTTATACCATTACTCATTTTATAACCTCCTTTAAGCGGCCACAGGCATTGCCTGCGACTGCTTTTCTAATACTTTAGCGAGAAAATAATCATCTAAACCTTTGTATGCAGGGTTCCAAGTGCAACTAATGTTTTCTACACCCGTACCGTTAAGTGCTGTCCTAAGTGCTATCATAGCCTTTTTTACTTCGGGCTTTGAACGCTTATCCATATCCATAGCCTCGTAAATTCGAGTTATTCCCAATTCATTGATTATCTCGGGAAGATATGTAATTGCATTTACACCCGGAACAGCTATAAACAACTGCCCGTTTGATAAAACACTTGTTACATCTGCTTTCATTGCGCCTTCTGTCAAACAAGCTTCTTTTGCATTTGTATCACCAACAATGTGTATCCACGGTTTAGCTCCGGTTCCGCTCGGATAGTGTTTACTTGAAAACCATCTGAACTTCTTTTCATCTGAATCCGCCGGAACATCCAATCGCATCTGCAGTCCTTGGATATATCCCTCGTGATTACAGACCGGAATAAAAATACCACCGTGTTTGTTTATATACATCTGCAAATCGCCATATTTATCAATATAAAAACCGGGGATACCGATTAAGTCGTGTTTTGATGCAAGTTTTTCTAAGACCTCACGCCTGAACACTCTATCCATCGGCATACTGCGATACATAAACTGATGAATGTGCCTGAATGACAAACCACGCATTTCAAGTGCATGTCTGTGTGCCGTATTCAGTTTTAGAAGACTTAAAAAATCATAATATACATTATGCCTGTCCTCAATTGACCGAATCGGCATTTCATCGACTTCACTATACTGCACTACAGCAGGCTCAAAATTTTCTTTATTTCCTCTTAAAACTTCACACGCCTCTTTATTGGATACACCGTACAACTTTGCATACAATGTGACACTGTTTCCGCTCTCTCCGCATTTAAAACAATTAAACCGTTCTTTTTGACGATTGATACCTAAATGATACTTTCTGTCATTACAAAACGGACATAATGCCTTAAACTCAACATCATTGCTGTTTTTCGGATGGAATTGTATCCCGCAATACTTTGCAACCTCGATTATGTCAAAATGTTCGTACTCAAAAGCCATATTACGCAGCCTCCTTCATTTGAACATTTTGAAGTTGAGGATTATGAACTGCAAGTTCAGTTCCTCTTGCATAGGCTAAAATAACCTGACCTCTTACCGGACTCAGCTTTGTGGTAATACACTCTGCATTGTCAATGTAAGTGGGATATTCAAGACCTGTAAGCCTTGCAAGTAATTCCGAAACCTCCAATCCTGCTTTGATTTTCTCAGAGGTAGAGAGCCAGCGATAATCTTTGCCATCATAAGTGAACACAAAGACATCTTTAATTTCTCCGGTTGTTTTGGCAACATCATAGAGTTTTATAGATGCTCGATTCATTTTAAGCTGGTTCAAAGTAATTTCCGCTTTCTTTGCAGCAAATTCTCCAACAGCGTGAAGAAGGTTTTTGAGCTCAATTCTTCGTGCGTCATTAACAGCAATACTCTTTTCAATGGCTGCAATTTTCTCGGGAATTTTATCTGTTTCACAAAGAAGCTCAACCTCTTTTGCATAATCATCAGCTTGTTTAATAAGGCTTGTAAGTTCCGCAAATTCTTCTTCAGTAAGATTGCCGTATTTGATTTTGTCTTCAATCATCGCAATTTCGGACACATCAGCAGTTCCTAAAGTAGCGAGTTCTGCCTCGTATTTCTTGATATCATCCGCTTTAAATTCCTCGAATTTATCTCGGCTCTTTTTATCAAGCTCCAGAAGTTCCTTTTGTGCTGATACTGCACTCTGTCCTTTTACAACAGTTTCGTCATACTGCTTTTTAAGCGTTGCAATGATTTCTCTGTAGTTAGACTCGGTAACAACTGAAAAACATGTGGGGCATTTATCTCCAACCTTAATTCCTTTTGCCTGCACTGCAAGTTTAGAGCATAGGGCTTTTAGGCTTTCAATTTCTGCATTTACCTTTTGTATTTCAGCAGCAAACTTTGAAACATACTGTCTGCTTTTAGCTTCAGCCAATTTTTCAAGTAGGCTTGCACGTCTGTCGTTAGATAATGATGTCGCAATTTTAGCCTGTTCAGACTTTAACGCTTCAATATCAATTCCGGCAAACTGCTTTTCTTCTAAAGCGGTTTTCCTATCTACAATGCTTTGACCTCTCTGCAGAACTGCGTCAACCTTTTCTGTGGCTTCTCTCTGTTGTGTTTTTAAAGCATCAATCTGTCCTTCAAAATAAGTAGCGGTTTCGTCAATCTCCTTTAACTCTTCACGCTTTTTCTTAGCGTAAAATTCAGGATCAAGCAGACTTTCATTTTCAAGCAGTGACCTTGTGCTTTCACTAAGCAGTGCCAGAACATCCTCTTGTTTTACAGGAGGCAGGAGCTTTTGTAAAAACTCTCTGCCGCTGTCTGCAACCCTTTCTATAAAATACAAAGGATTCAGTACCGAAAGAAAAATATCCTTTTCTGCAAATTGTGTCGCAAGGTCCGTCTGGCGTAATTGCAAGGTATCCATAGTAATTGTTGTGTTACTGCCGTTTCTTCTGCGGATTAGAGTATGTACTTCGCCGTTTTCATCAACGAATCTGACTTCAACTTTTATTTCCTTACATTCGGAATTCTGAAGTCTGTCACAGCTCTTTTCACCCCAAAAGGGAGTACCGCAAAAAGCATAGGCAATAGCATCAGCGATTGTGGATTTACCCTGACCGTTTCCGCCGGATATATAGGATAATCTGCTTAAATTAACCTCGTAAGGTTCCTTAAATCTCTTAAACCCCTCCATTTTTACGCTTAAAATACAAAACTTTTTTATTCGTTCCCTCATAACAATTTACCTCCATCTTTTATGCCGCCAGCTCATAGGAATCAAGAATTGAGTAATTGCCATAAGCATTTTTACCCGTTCTGCCTTTTAGGTTCATAATCTTGATACCTACCTTGAGGTTAGGATCGGCGCCGTTCATAAACACAGTGCTTTTGCCGTTACCTTTTGATAATTCGAGCTTACTGCGTTTCTTTTCGCCTTCGCCCTCAACACGAATGTTTGTAATTTCATAAACTTCCGCTTGAGAATTTCCCTGTTGCTGCGGCTTCTGTCCTTGTTCTCCTGTAGGAGCAGGAGCTTTTGATGCAGATTGGTTATTGCCTTTTGACTGATTTCCTGCAGGTGCTTGTGTGTTTCCACCTAAAGACGCTGCAACTTTTTCACCAAAGACATTTTTAATGATACCAATGTATTCCGCTTTCAATCGCTCTTTTTCAGAATCAGCGACTACATAGCTTTTACCTCTTTTTGTCGCCTTAACCCATACAGGCTCCATCTTATACATATATCTGCCGACATTCCATTTAACTGCGGCTCTCTTGAAAGAATCACTGAGACCGCCTTTGATAGACTCTATATCCGTATTTTCTGCACCGTCAGTTTTTCCAAGCCATTCCTTTCGTTCTTCGTTATACACATAAATAGTGCAAAGCTGAGAACGAATTTCTTTAACTGTGGTTTTATCCCTTTCGGTAACTGTTTCGGTGTAGGTATGCCAGCTTTCGTAACTGTCATTCCAATTCTTCTGACCGATAACTTGGTCGAATCTGTCCTCAACAGCTCTTGCATCTAAATACGGAACAGCAAAGCCTTCCAATTTAGTCGTATCGACATACTGCAATCTCCAATGAACATCTGAATAAGGGAACGGTTGTCCCAATGCTTCTAAAATTTGATTATCACTCATATAAAATATCCTCCTTAACTATTTACGAAGTCTTGCAAAGTACGGTTCATAGGTATCAAGACATCGGTATAATAAAATTCCGGTGTTTTATCCTTCAGTGTTTCAAGCAGATTTCTCAACTCCATATCAAGCTTTGTTCTGCCTGTATGGTAATGGTCGTTATTGTTAGGCATTGCCATTATAAGATGCATAACCCCGTCAAGCTGATGTAACGACTTTATTCTCGGCAGTCTGTTCGGCGGTACAGTCGGACTGTTTTCTGCCTGCCTGTGTACAACAGCAAAACAGGCAGATCATGGGATGGACTGCACAAATTCCGAGGACGATTTTTAGTGGTTCTGGTGGGTTCCATTTTG
>CADAVS010000067.1 GCA_902791425.1 uncultured Ruminococcus sp. | reverse complement strand
TCTCCGTCCCCATTCTCATAATCACGGGTTATCTCCCAATCAAGCTGAAAATCTCCTGTCTGTGTAATTTTACTTGTCCACTTTATTGACTATATTCCAGTTGCAAGGGAAACATCTAACTCGTCCGGTCTTTTGATTCCGAGACTGATGGAAAGCGAACCCTGCGGATCGGCGTCAATAAGCAAAACCTTTTTGCCTTTCATTTTAAGACCGACGCCGAGGTTTAATGCGGTAGTTGATTTGCCCGTACCTCCTTTCTGATTTTCGATTGCAATTACTTTACAGTTCACTTTGTAACCTCCTTGTTCTTTTTTACCGATGTTTAATTCGGTTATGTATTCGTCTGCAAGGAGGAAAAACAGGCATAAAAAAAGACCGTAGAATCTTTATATGTAATAAAGAAATTACGGTCTGAATATATGTCGTGGGATCGAATCCCTATGGAGGAGCAGGGTAAGCCGCTCGTAAAGGAAGCGTAAAACCTGATCGCCAAGCGAGCCGGTAGCCTCCTTGCGGTAACGCGCAATAAACGGTATGGTATTGCGGTCGTCTATAAGCTTTACGGTATTTTCAACCTGAAACGGTTTTAAGGAAAATTCCTCCGTAAGCGTTTTTATAATATCCATTTCATCACCTTGCCTAAGTTTACCATAAAGCGGGATTATGTTCAATGAAAAAATGGCTTTTGCCGCGGTTTACGCGGTAAAAGCCGTTTCTTATAGTTTGATTATTCTTCTGTAAATGCGTCTTTACTTAAACCACATATCGGACATACCCAATCTTCAGGAACATCTTCCCATGATGTTCCGGGTGCGATTCCGTTATCAGGATCACCGACAACAGGGTCATAAACATATCCGCAGGGACATTCGTATTTTTTCATAGTAAAAAACCTCTTTTATTTTTGATTACTTGCTCATTATCTTAGATATTGTATCCATAATTTTGTCATGGCAACCACCGCATCCGGTCGAACATTTTGTGATCCTTTGAACATCTTCAAAAGCTTTTTCCACATTCTCAAATTTTACTTCACGGTGAAGTACATTTTCAACATCTGCATAGGTTACTTTTTTACAATTACATATTGTATAGTTTTCCATCATATATTACCCTGTACATTAACCGAAATATCTCTTTAAAAGACCCTCAAAAGCTCTGCCGTGGCGGGCTTCATCTCTTGCCATTTCATGAACGGTATCATGGATAGCGTCAAGATTAAGTTCCTTAGCAAGCTTCGCAAGTTCAAACTTGCCCTTTGTAGCGCCGTTTTCGGCGTCTGCACGCATTTCAAGGTTTTTCTTGGTGCTGTCGGTTACGACCTCGCCCAAAAGCTCCGCAAACTTAGCGGCATGTTCGGCCTCTTCAAAAGCTGCTTTTTCCCAGTACATACCGATTTCGGGATAGCCCTCTCTATGAGCTACTCTTGCCATTGCAAGATACATACCCACTTCCGTACATTCGCCGTTGAAGTTTTCACGAAGACCGTCGATTATTCTCTGATCGGCGCCCTTGGCTATACCCACAACATGCTCGGCAGCCCATGTTTTTTCCGCAGACTGTTCAGCGAATTTAGATGCCGGAGCGTGGCATATAGGACATTCCTCCGGCGCAGATTCGCCTTCATAAACATAACCGCAAACAAGACATACAAATTTTTTCATTTTTAATTCCTCCGTAAATTGATTTTAATCAGCTCTGCATTTACTACACACACCGTACACGATATATACCGTTGTTTCGCTTGAGAAGCCGTTTTCCTTTGCCGTTCCCGACAGAATATCCTGCTTTAACGGAGCGTCATAAATTTTCCCGCAGCGTTTGCAATGCAGATGCGCGTGCGGAGCCCTGTTTCCGTCAAAGTGTTCATATCCGTCGCCGACAGATAAGGAAAGTATAACGCCTTCTTCGCTTAGAGCCGCAAGGTTACGGTAGACCGTTCCGAGACTTATATTTGGAATAACCTTGCGTACCTCGTTATAAACGGCAGATGCCGTGGGGTGTGTATCGGTTGAATACAAAACCTGTAAGATTGTTTCACGCTGCCGTGAATAATTTTTCATTGAACCACCTAAATCAGCAATGATTACTATTTTATTATACACGCAAATTCGATTTTGTCAAGAACTTTTTTCAAAAACCTTGACATTATCCTTATCCACCGAGACCTTAAGTATGCCTTCCTTTTCGCCTCTGTTCACGGCAAGTATTCTGTGGTCGGGTATTTTGGAGAGCGGTTCGCTGTAATCCTTATACATTTCGTAAACGCCGATATCCTCCGTGATTGCCTTGACGGTAAGTATACCGTGCGCATGGCAAACAAATCTCATACGTTTGCGTATGTCGGCGTCGTCGGAAATTTTTTCGGCAATTATATCCATAGCTCCCGTAAGCGCATCTTCTGCTGTTTCAACCCCTTTTTCGGTGTTTATATATTCTGCCGCAAGCATCATAGGAGGTTTGCAGTCGGACGCCTGTCTGTAAATTTCCTCCGCTAACGGCTCAAGACCTTTTTCTTTTGCGGTTTTTCTTGTAGGGACGGTATAAATCGTCAAGCTTGGTCAGAGTTTTCGCTCCGTATATCGCGGCGGAAAGCTCATCGGTTAAAGTATCCTGTTCGTCTATGGCGGTTTTGATTTTTTGGCGTGTTTCCTCCATATTGCGCAGATAGTTAAGCTGCGGAAATGAAAAAAGGGACTTTAAATCCGGAAAATTTCATATCCCCAGTTCAAGTCCCTTTGGTCGAACATATTATTGAATTTTGTGCCCTAAAACTGCATTTTGATTTTTGCCCCATAAACGCAAGAAAACCCTTGAAATATCAAGGGTTTTCAGGCTTTGTGCTTTTTAGTCGCACAGTTATGGAGGCACCACCCAGATTTGAACTGGGGCATGGAGGTTTTGCAGAAAACGATATAAACCGCTGAATGTGAGGGTTTAAGGAGTATCGGACCATAACGTGACCGTAACGGAAATACGCTTTTATCGGCTACGCAGTAAGAAATTCAAGTGACACCCATAATAGGTTTCAAAAAGAATCAATATTCGTCCGACAAAAGAAAATCCGCAACATGCATTGTTTTTATTCCCTGATAATTTCCACCGGCAAAGTCGTCAGTACGCAGCAAATATTTTGGGTAATTATCGTTGATTTCAAGCAGGCGGTCATATTCGCGTTTCTCGGTTTTTTCTGTGTTGATTTCCCTTGTGATTTGTATATAAAGCTTATTGTTTCGCTTTGTTGCAATGAAATCAATCTCGCCGTTTTGTGTTTTGCCAATGCAAACCTCGTATCCTCTGCGGAGCAGTTCAAGATAAACCACATTTTCGAGCATCGCAGCAATGCTTTGGTCACTGTAGCCCAACACACTGTATTTTAAAGAGCTGTCGGCAAGATAAAACTTTTCTTGCGTCTTTAAAAGCTCCTTCCCCTGCAAATCATATCTTGAACATCGATGCAATATATAAGCACTTTCCAGCTTTTCAAGATAACTGTACACGGTTTCGTTATCTATTGTGCGGTGTTCGGACTTTATATAGTCCGATATGGATTTGGCAGAGAAGGTTTTCCCCACATTATCAAAAACAAATTTAACCACACGTTCTAATTGGTTCACCTTACGAATTTGGCTGCGCTTTACAATATCGGAAAAAATGGTTGAGTTGTATATATCCCGAACAATGGTGTAAGCCTCCTCCGAAGTGTACTTCTGCAAATGTGTTGCCGGAAAGCCGCCGTATTTTATATAATGGACCAACTCTTTTTTTGTATCTTCCAAAGTACAGTATTGCTTTTTAAAAGTAAGGTACTCGGCAAAGGAAAGGGTGTAAATTCTAAAAGATATATAACGCCCTGTTAGATAAGTAGCAATTTCGGAGGACATCATACGGGAATTCGAACCGGTAACATAAATATCTACATTATAATCGGTATTGATAGAGTTGACCGCCTTTTCCCACGAGGCAATCTCCTGCACCTCGTCAAGAAATAAATAAGTTTTCTCTGTATGAGACAGCCTTGATTTAAGCGTTTCATACAGCTGCTTTGCAGTCATATCCTCGTATTCCATAGAATCAAATCGCATACTTACAATTTGCTTTTCCGAAATTCCTTTTTTCTTTAACTCCTCCATTATCATTTGCATAATCGTGGATTTACCCGAACGGCGAATACCCGTAATTACCTTGACAAACGGAGTGTCAGTGAAGGCCATTATTTTATTTACATAATTTTCTCTGAATATCATTATCATACACCTCCGAGCTCTTTTAGTATAGCATACCCAATTTGTGCAGTCAATAGTTTTGCGGTTATAACCCTAAAAACTTTTAAAATAGCAAGATGTTGCGGTTACGTTTTATGTCCCCCTCTGAATTACAAATTATTCTTTTGCAAAGCGAATCATCCCGAAAAAGCAAAAAGCTACTAAGAGCTTTTTGCTTAGCAGCTTTGGTTTTTTAATGCTTTCAGCTTAGACTGACGGGATTCCAACCCCGTTATGGGCTCGATTCTCGCCAGACTAAAGCAATTCCTTTCTTTTTCAGCTGATGCCCAGCTGTTTTGAAACCGCCGTATCAATGACCGTCATGGTGCGGTCATCAACTTTGGCGACCTTTACCGTAAGCGCCAAGGTCGGGACAGTGCAAATTTGCTCCGGCATTAAGACGCTTGGCTTAAGCGTTCCGGTGTCAATCAGTACGTGTGACGGCACCGCACCGAGCTTTGTGACATTTGAGGTTAGTGGGATAACGGTCGAAACACCCGACTTTTTAAGCGACGCTTGCGATGCATATACCAAGACTGGTCGGTTTTTATACACAGTCGTTTCGGTATAGCCGCTCGCGGTGGGTACGTCCTTCGCCCAATAGATTTCTCCACGTTTTACATTTTTTGTATTCGTCATTGCAAATCACTCCTAAAAATAAATTAAGAGCCATTTTAAAAGCTGCGCTCAAAACGAACAAAGCTCAAAAATGACTCTTTTAAAAAAATATGACAATTCTTATTGTATACCAAAAATTTGATTTGTTAAGTAAAAAGCCGGACTGTTTTGGTAGATTTTTAAAATTTTTAAGTGTAAAGAACACTTAATCATTAAATGTACGCTGTGCAAAATTCGCTAAGGTCTGTTGTTTAGCCAAGTCACAATTTTTTAAATCATGATTTGGTAAATCTAAGAATAAAATTTTGACTCCTGGTTTGTAAATTAAGTCCTGTTCGAGTATTAAACCGTTACCAATTTTCCGCTGTTTTTATCTAACCATTCCACTAAGTTATCGTGGGTCACAATATATTTTGCATTCAGCCTCATCGACGGAAAGCACTTTGAACGCATCAAAGCATAGGCCTTATTCTTTCCGCATTTCAAGATTTCCTGCAAATCCTTTGTGTCATAAATTATCGGTCTTTCCATAAAAACACCTCCTTCCCTTTCGCTGTAATCATATTATAATCTAAAAAAATTTGATGTTAAATTTTCATTTTCAGCTTTGTTGCAGCAACGTTGCATTCCATTCCAAGGATATATTTGGAGGCACATCGCCTACTTAGGAGAAAGTCGAACCCCGTTGCGGGTTTGACTCTCACTTGCCAAACCTTTGGAAAGGAAGATGACATTGACAAGCGAAGAATTCAGAAGCAATCCGATGTTTCTGAGAAATCAGTTCGGCACAAACGGAATATTTGACTTCCCTGTTATTAAAAAACAAGAAGTGGACTTACAAAATATTTCGTTAATCGGGTACGACCAAACAAAGCCAAACGACAAAAAAGGTAAAAACAGTTTTGTACACTTTTTTCTTGACGACTACAAATTTGGCGCGATTTGGAATGACCCGGAGCCGAGAATTCAAAAGCTACGCAACTACAAAGGTGTATTATCACCGCAGTTCAGCACCTATTACACCATGCCCAGCGCATTGCAAATTTACAACACCTTTCGTTCACGATGGTGCGGCGCTTATTTACAAGCAAACGGAAGAACCGTTATTCCGACTGTTTCGTGGGGACTGCCAAGTAGCTATATCTATTGCTTTGATGGCATAGAAAAAGGCTCTGTTGTGGCTGTATCCACACTTGGCGTAAAAAGAGAAAAGGAATTCTTTTTGCAAGGCTACAACGAAATGCTGCGCCGAATAAATCCTAGGGCAATTATTTGCTATTCGTCACCGTTTGAGGAAATGAAAGGCAATGTTATCACCGTTGATTATGCCGAAACAAATAACTTGAAATCATACGCAGAAGAATCTCAACCCGTTTACAACGGATTTCCGAAGGTGTATAATGGATATATCAAGTGGAAAAGCGGTTATGTTATTACTGCCGGAATGGGCGGTAGCGGAAGTAATAACAGAAACCATTACTATGATAAATACCCAAAAAGCATACATGAAGGTCGGCAAAATAAACATATTGTAGGAAGTAATAATTACACTTCCGACCGCAGTATTTTTTCCGGTACGCTTGATGATGCTGAGAAATTGGTTAAAGAATACAGTGGTACCGGACAGTATGTTAACGACTATACCGAGCGAGTCGATTTTGGCAAGCAGATTGGATATTATGTGAACCGTGAAACGGGTGAAAGGTATCCAACAACTGTCGGCACTATTCGTTATTCAAAAAAAGGCACTCATATCGTTCCTGCCCGTCCAAAAGAATAATTAAAGGAGAGACACCTATGTATTTAAATGAAAAAGAAGAAAAAATAATTGCGCCGTTTTATAAAAAGCTTGACGATATTATAGGGTGCACACTTTTGCTTGAGTGGGATACTGGTTCTGCTGCTTCCATATTTGATACAACTTTTGACGATGAAGACGAGGATGAAGATGCTGAGGAATACGAGGAATTCACATCATTTTTATTTCGCTCAATTTCCGTTACAGGAAAGCCCCCGATTTCGGTATCCGGAGATAATTTGTTTTTGGTAAATTATCGAAATTTCCCGAAAAGCATTAAGCTGAACGGCAAAGATATTATATGACAAACATTTCAGGAAGTGAAGCACCGTGAACCGTGAGCATTATTTAAAGCTTATGTCCGTTTTAAATACTGCATTTGATAGGCATATGCCACTTATCATCATATGGGAAAGCGGCTTTAAAATTAGGTGCCGTTCTATTACCGGCGCATACGAAACCGATTAATACACGGTATTCTCGGACGTGGTTTTCCTATATTTTAGACAACATTGAAAACAGCGGATGAATGAAAAAGAGCTTCGTTGATAGAAACCCCTTTTGAACTGCAAGACAAATACACTAACGAAGTGCTGACACTGATTTCGCCGAAATTTCAGGCCGAGTTTTCTTTTTCTACTGTCGCTGAAAATCCTACAAAATACAGTTCAACCAAAAATCAAGGTATGATATTCTCAATTGAATTCTTGCTTAAAGAACGCGACAGCTTGAGAGAAGCATCGCTCGAAAATCCCCAAAACATCATATAATCACACGAAAAAATCTACCAAAATCGTGCCCCTTAGAAAAAGGGCGGTATTTTGGTAGATTTTCTGTTTTGAACGGTCACACTTTTGGCGCAATCTTCTTTAATAATTCGGCTGCGCAGACAAAACAAAAGAAGAAAATTTTGTAAAAATCAATAGCTGTTCAGCTTTGCAACGGCATCTGCCCCATTCCTTTGGCGGTTGATAATATCAATATAAGTATCAATAGTAAATGACGCCGAACTATGTCCGAGCAATAAACTGATTTGTTTTGCATCAACATTAAGTGAAAAAAGACGACTTGCAAAAGTGTGGCGAAGCGCATGCGTGTTTCTTCCGAGTGGCTCAACGCCGGCGCTTTTCTGAATATTTCTAAAGGTTTTTTCAGCATTTTGTGGTGAAATCCTACACCCTGAATGCGTGACGGCGAGGTATTCCGATTGAAAATTTTGAGTTATAAGTGAGGTCGCGCATGCGAATGCCTCATCATTGAGCGCTACGACCCGATTACTGTTTTTGGTTTTTGTGGTATTGTTTTCAATCGTATAATAGCCGATTTTGCGTCCGCTCTCATCTCGCAAAGCCTGTGTTGTCAGGTTTTTTGAAACCGTTATTACGCGCTTTTTAAGGTCAATGTCCGACTTTTTTAATGCAATTGCTTCTGAGACGCGCAGGCCTGTATTGAGCATAAGTATATAGAGCAATCCAAATCTGTGGGCGTATTTGCCGTTTGGCGTTTTTCTTTTGCACTCTTTCGTGATTTTTTCAATCTCCTCATCGCTGAAATACTTTACGTTTTTTCGGCTTGCCACGCAGTTTTCCCGTCTTAGTTTTACACCGGCGCACAGGTTATCTGTTCGTATTCTCGTCTCATAATCCGGGCTTGTAATATTCCAATCAAAGAGTGCGCTCAAGAGTTTATACACCTTTGTTGCCGAATTATAAGTAAGCCTTTTTGAGCATTTGTTCATAAGCTTTTGCACGTCGCGTGCAGTAACTGCCGATGCCTGCATAAAGCCGAACTCCTTTTCGATATGCGTTTTATAAGTACTTTCCAACCTATCGAACGAAGTGGGACGAACCTCGTATTTTTTGACGTTGTAAAGCCATTCGTTTGCAAGTTCATTCACCGTTGCAGTTTTTCCAAACGATATTTTCTTGTTCTTATCACTGATAAAATCACGAAGCGCACGCTCGGCTTCCTTTCTTGTGCTTCTTTTGAATTCCTTGCAGATAGGCTTTCCGTCACTGCGATAGCCAATCATAACCGAAGCTCGGTATTTTCCGTTTTTCATTTGGATGTATACTAAAAAAGTGGACAAGTGTGATAAAATAAAAGACAAGTAAAAAATACTGAAAGGATGACACACAATGTCCAACAAAAGCAGTCCCA
>CADAVS010000066.1 GCA_902791425.1 uncultured Ruminococcus sp. | reverse complement strand
ACAATCCGATTTAAGTTTAAAAGTAGTTATGGGATTTAAGCAAAACTATGTTATCACTTTTTTGGATGTAAATGTAACATATGTTTGACAACTGCAGAATAATTTTAATTGTTGTTAAATATTTGATGTTGACGTAAAAAAATTTTTGTGATATAATATTTGTGCTATGTTAAATTGGGGCGTTAGCGGTGCCTTGTAACCCTCAATCCGCTACAGAGGGAATGAAAACTTGCCGTGAGGGATTGCGATGTTCGGTCTGTCCCTGTATAAGTGATGTTGACGGTTTGGTCTTACGCAATTAAAACCTGTGAACCTCGTCAGGGCGGGAACGCAGCAGCGATAAGCAGTAATTTTGATGTGCCGTAAGGAAGCCAGACTCGAGTTAACTGTATAGGTAACGCGGGTATCTCTTTTTCAAAGGCAAGCACATAGCTTTTTTATTATAAATAATCAGAAAAGAGGCGGAGAAAATGTCCGTATATCAGGCTTTGTACAGAAAGTGGCGACCGATGCGTTTTAGTGACATATCGGGACAAAATCAGGTTTCGGACACACTTAAAACAGCAGTTGCAAACGGACGTACTTCTCATGCGTATTTGTTTTGCGGTACAAGGGGAACGGGCAAGACGTCAACGGCTAAGATTTTTTCAAGAGCGGTCAACTGTGAAAACCCCATTGACGGAGAGCCTTGCAACGAATGTCCCACCT
The DNA here is from genome assembly GCA_902791425.1 of uncultured Ruminococcus sp. GTDB lineage: Bacteria > Bacillota > Clostridia > Monoglobales > Monoglobaceae > UMGS1820. The sequence continues at coordinate 8,407 of CADAVS010000066.1, read as the reverse complement.
GCAAAGGAATATTAGACGGCAGTATTTTAGATGTCTACGAGATGGATGCGGCGAGCAACAGAGGTGTTGAAAATATCCGCGAGATAAGGGATGAGGTTATTTACACACCTGTGGGCTGTAAGTATAAGGTCTATATAATAGACGAGGTTCATATGCTGACGGCTGAGGCGTTTAATGCCTTGCTTAAAACACTTGAGGAACCGCCGAGTCATACAATATTTATCTTGGCTACCACAGAGCCGCACAAAATTCCCGCCACTATTTTATCAAGATGTCAAAGATTTGATTTTAAGCGTATATCGGTAGACGATATTGCACACAGAATTTCAGACATTACCTCTGCTGAGGGGATAGATATAACTCCTGATGCAGTTGAAACTATTGCGGAGCTTGGTGACGGCTCTATGAGAGATGCTATAAGTATACTTGACAGATGTTCGGCGTTTGGGTCTGAGAAGCTGACCTCGGACAGAATATCCGATATAATGGGTGTTGTCGGTACAACAAAGCTGTTTGAGATATGTGATGCTGTTGCGGAAAACAATGCAAAGCTTGCAGTTAAGTTGACAGATGATGTGTTGAGAGAGGGCAAAGAGGCACAAAACCTTATAGAAAATCTTATCGACCATTACAGAATTTTATTGGTGTGCAAGGCGACAGACAAGCCTGCGGAGCTGATAGAAAAAACAGAAATTACCGCTGAAAAGTTTGTAGCACAAGCCGAAAAATACGGTGTTGAAAGAATATTATATTCGATTAAGACATTGGGGGAATATTTATCTCAGGCAAAGTGGCTGACCAAGCCTAAGCTTGCAGTGACTCAAGCTGTTGTCAGGTTAAGCAATCCTGCGTACAGCTCTGAAACGGAGGCTCTGCTTGCACGAATAGAAAAACTTGAGGCAAAGGTTATGGATTTATCTCTTGGCAACTTGTCAGCAGAGAGTATTTCTGACAAAAAAACTGCCGATAATACAGAATATATAAAACCAACTGATGAGGCAACATCATCTGATGCACTGCCGCCTTGGGATATATCTGACGGAAAGACAAAGGCAGTCGCGTCAAAAGGGGAGACAAGCCTTGAGGTTGAAAGTAAGCCTGTCAAAAAGGCTGTGTCGGCAGAAGTTGATGCCAAAGACGCAAATTCCTGGGAATTGTGGAAGGAGGCTCTCGGTGAGATAAAAAAAGAGAGCAAGCTTTTGTATGCATTTTTGTACAATGGCAATGCCATAAAAAACGGAAACGTGATAGAAATTGAGGTGGAGGGCAAGTTAGCTTACGAGAGAATTTCCACAGAGGACGGAATAAAATATCTTTCTAAGATGTTTTCAAGAGTGGCTGAGGAGCCGCTCACTGCAAGAGTTTATATAAAAAGCGAACGTCAAAAGATAGAGAAAACAGAAGAAAAAATCGGCTATTCCATACAGGATATAGCAAATAAAAAAGATGAATTCGGCGATAAAATAGATATAATCTAAGGAGATAATGGACAATGGACTTAGAAAAAAATTCTGAACATATTAAAAATAGTCTTAAAGAAGTCTACAGGTATCGTACAGAGCTTCACGCACATACTTCGCCGATTAGCAGTTGTGCTGACTTCAGTCCTGAGAACGTAGTGAAGAAATATGCCGAAGCCGGATATGATGCACTTACCATAACAAATCATTTTTCATATCCCTATCGTGTGGACAGATTCGAGAAGGAACCGACTGCAAGTGAGTTTGTGGATTGGTATATGAGTGACTTCTATAAGGCATACGAAGTCGGCGAAAAGTTGGGAATTAAAATTATTCTCGGTGCTGAGATAAGATTTGCCGAAAACGAAAATGACTATTTAATATATGGCATAGATGAGGAAATTTTAAAAAAAGTATATGAAATTCTGCCATATGGTGTTGCTGATTTTAAAGCCTCAGAAACATTGAAAAATGTTCTTATAGTACAGGCACACAGATTTAGAAACAGAATGGAATATATAGACCCGTCATATGTGGATGGGATAGAAACCTTTAATATGCACAGCGGTCACAATTCAAGAGTGGCTATGACGGTTAAGTTTGCGAAGGAAAATAATTTTAAAATAGTTACGGCAGGCTCTGATTTTCATCACGAGGGCGGCGAGGGAATGGCTGCTCTGCGTACCAAGGAGTTACCGCAAAACTCCTATGAGCTGGAGGCGGTTTTGAGAAGCTGTGATTATGTTTTTGAAATAGGAGAAAATTCTATTGTTTTACCATAGAAAAAATAAGAGGTTAAGAAAGGAAGATAAAAATGGCAAAAGGCGGATTTCCAAGAGGTATGGGCGGCGGAGCTAATATGAACCAAATGCTTAAGCAGGCGCAGAAGATGCAGGAACAGATGCTTAAAATGCAGGAGGAAATGGAGGCTAAAACATATGAGGCGACATCAGGCGGCGGTGCTGTTAAGGTCACTGTTGACGGAAAAAGAGAACTGCTTGATGTTGCGATTTCACCTGAGGTTGTGGACCCTGATGATGTGGAGATGCTCCAGGATTTGATAGTTGCTGCAGTAAATGAGGCGTTGAGAAAGGTGGAGGCTGAAAGCACAGCTCAGCTTGGCTCTATTACAGGCGGTATGAATATACCGGGATTATTCTAAAATATTTTGGGAACTATAAAGCGGAATGGCTTATCATTCCGCTAAATTTATGTGGCAAGCAATGAGGTGTTTAACTTGATAGAATATTTTTTAACGGTAGGACATCAGATATTGATGATGTTCCTTATGGTTTTGGTGGGTTTTTGTGTCGTAAAGTTTAAAATCGTGTCAGAGGAAGGCATAAAACAAATGTCGGTTTTACTGATTAAAATTATTGTGCCTATGATACTGATTTCAGCATTCCAGAGAGATTTTGAGGTAAATCTTTTTATTGAGTGGCTGATTATGTTCGGAGTTTCTGTTCTTTTGTATGCGGTTCAGATAGCTCTCGCAACGATTTTATATCGTGACCGCAATGTGAGGGGCTTTGCCGAAAACAGAATGTGTGTAGTTATGCCAAACAACGGCTTTTTGGCTTTCCCGCTGATGATGTCATTGGTGGGCAGTCTTGGAATATTCTACGGCTCGACAAATGTTATCATACTAAATATTTTGCAATGGACTTACGGACTTAAGCTGTTAAAGCCTGAGGAAAAGTTAAATGCAAAAAAAATGTTTTTAAACCCGGGTACAATATCTGTAATTATTGGTCTGTTGCTGTTTATTTCGCCGTATAAATTGCCTCAGCCTGTGTTTGAGGCAGTGGATGCAATAGGCTCGCTTAACACACCTGTGGCAATGATTGTGCTGGGCGGACTGATTGCCCAAACAGATTTAAAGAAGGAAGTAAGACAGATGTGCTTTTATAAGCTGTCATTTGTAAAATTGATAGTATTGCCGTTGATAATGTTGCCGATATTCAAATTTTTACCCCTTTCAAACGATATAAAGCTGACAGGCTTTATCTGTGCGGTAACCCCTGCCGCAACGGCTGTGAGTATGCTGTCGCAACTGTTTGACGGAGAGTACAGATACGCAACAAGTGCCATTGTCGTTATGACATTGCTCTCTGCAATTACCATACCTGTTATCCTGGCAATAGGAAGTTTAGTTCTCGGCTATTAATTTTTGCGCGTTCCCTTGCGGCGAAATTAATAATTATTCATTACAATTTGTAGGGCAGGGGCTTGCTCCTGCCGAGGTTGTAGGGGACGATGCCCACATCGTCCCGAAAAACAAAACCGATTTTGATAAACCTAAAAAATGATAGTGTAATCTAAAAAGCCTCCCTTGTGTAAAGGGAGGGGGACCACCGAAGGTGGTGGAGGGATTGTTATGGATTATAAACACAACAAAGAAAATAAAGTTATAGGTTGTCAAATAAAGTTATAGGTTGTCAAATAAAGTTATAGGTTGTCAAACTAATGGTTGAAATATTTTTAACTTTATGGTAGAATGTAGTCAGTTTTAATTCTCGTTATCAGGAGGAAAAAGATGAGCAATCGTCGCGAAAATATACGCAACTTTTCAATAATAGCACATATAGATCACGGCAAGAGTACACTTGCTGACAGAATACTTGAGCTTACAGGAACTTTAACTCAAAGAGAGATGCAGGAACAAATACTTGACAATATGGACCTGGAGCGTGAGAGAGGTATAACAATCAAGGCGCGTGCCGTCAAGCTTTTGTATAAGGCGAAGGACGGCAACGAGTACGAGCTTAACTTGATTGACACACCGGGGCACGTTGACTTCAATTACGAGGTATCAAGAAGCCTGGCAGCGTGTGAGGGTGCGGTTTTGGTGGTTGATGCCGCACAGGGCATAGAGGCACAGACCTTGGCAAACACCTATCTTGCTCTTGAACACGATTTGGAGATTGTTCCCGTTATAAATAAAATTGACTTACCTGCCGCAAGACCTGACGAGGTAAAACAGGAGATAGAAGACGTTATCGGTATTGACGGAGAGGATGCTCCTTGCATTTCAGCAAAAAACGGCATAAATATCGAAGCAGTTTTAGAAAAAATAGTAGAGCTTGTTCCACCTCCCGAAGGCGACGAGAATGCACCTCTTAAGGCTCTTATATTTGACTCGTACTATGATGCGTATAAGGGTGTAATCGTCTATGTGAGATTAAAAGACGGAACTTTAAAGGCGGGACAGCGAATAAAGATGATGGCTACAGGCAGTGAATTTGACGTTGTTGAGGTTGGTTATTTAAGACCCAACGGAATGATGCCCTCAAAATTATTGGAGGCAGGAGAGGTTGGATACATTGCGGCAAGTATAAAGAATGTTCGTGATGTCAACGTAGGTGATACAGTGACCCTGTCCGAGTGTCCTGCCGATGCCCCGTTGCCGGGTTACAAAGAAGTAAAGTCAATGGTATACAGCGGTATTTATCCGGCTGATGGTGCAAGATATGACGATTTGAGAGAGGCACTCGAAAAGTTGCAGTTAAATGATGCCGCACTCAATTTTGAGGCAGAGACTTCAATAGCCTTGGGCTTTGGATTCAGATGTGGTTTTTTGGGACTTTTGCATATGGAGATTATTCAAGAGAGGTTGGAGAGAGAATACAATCTTGACTTGGTTACCACAGCACCGTCTGTTGAATATATTGTTATAAAAACAGACGGCGAACAGCTTAAAATAGATAACCCAACCAACCTGCCTGACCAATCGGAGATAGATTATATGATGGAGCCTATCGTTAAGGCTACGATTATGACTCCCAAAGATTATGTGGGGAGTATTATGGAGCTGTGCCAGGACAGGCGTGGCAACTATATTGATATGACATATCTGGATGCCACAAGAGTTTCGCTCAACTATGAACTGCCCTTGAATGAGATTATATATGACTTTTTTGACGCTCTCAAATCAAGAACAAGAGGTTATGCCTCATTTGACTATGAGTTTGAGAGATTTGAAAAGGCAGAGCTTGTCAAGCTTGATATGCTGTTAAACGGAGAGCAGGTTGATGCCCTGTCGTTTATTGTTCACAAAGAGAGAGCCTATGGCAGAGGCAGAAAGATGGCGGAAAAGCTGAAAGAGGTTATTCCGAGACAGTTGTTTGAGGTTCCTATTCAGGCGGCTGTGGGCGGTAAAATAATAGCCAGAGAAACCGTAAAGGCAATGCGTAAGGATGTTCTTGCAAAGTGCTACGGCGGTGATATAACAAGAAAGAAAAAACTGCTTGAAAAGCAGAAAGAGGGAAAGAAACGTATGCGTCAGGTTGGTTCTGTAGAGGTGCCTCAGGAGGCGTTTATGTCGGTTTTGAAGCTTGACTGAGGTGAGGGTGTAAAACCAAAACGATTTTATGACCTGTACCATACGCAAGAAAGCTGAAAGCGTTTTAAACGAAAGGAGAGCATTATGTCCCTTGGAGTTTATATTCATATTCCCTTCTGTGCAGCCAAATGCAGATATTGTGACTTTAATTCTCATATTTCGGATTACAGCGAGCGGAGACTTTATGTATCCGCTCTTTGTGATGAAATAAGAAATTTCAAAAATGACGATATGCAGGTTGACACAATTTATTTTGGCGGCGGTACACCGACTGTTTTAGAGCCGAGTCAGCTTGTGCAAATCTTAAATGCGGTGTATGATACCTTTAACGTCGATAGGGTTTGTGAGATTACCACAGAATGCAATCCTGCCACAATAGATAAGAACGGACTTGAGGTGTTGCGTTTAACAGGCTTTAACCGCATAAGCATAGGTATGCAATCCGCAAATGATGATGAGCTGAAGTTTTTGGGAAGAATACACAGCTTTGCAGAGTGTGAGAAATGCGTCAAAGATGCGAGAGAGGCGGGTTTTGAAAACTTGTCTGTTGACTTGATGTTCGGCTTGCCGTATCAGACTGTTGAAACGTGGAAAACAACCTTAAGAAAAGCTGTCGCACTTTCGCCCAATCATATATCCTGTTATGGACTTAAGATAGAGGAAGGCACTCCGTTTTATTCAATGAATTTAGACGTTGACGAAGAACTGAGCCGAGATATGTATGATATATGTGATGAGTTTTTAAGTAAAAACGGGTATGGAATGTATGAGATTTCAAACTTTGCAAAAAGCGGAGGAGAGAGCCGCCATAATATAAAATATTGGAAGTGTAATGACTATATCGGCTTTGGTGCAGGTGCGTATTCCTGTGTAAATGGTGTCCGATTTTCAAATGTCAGAGATACAAATGAATATATTAACAGGGAAGTCAAGGTTATTGAAACGGCTGAGCAAAGTGAATTTGATAAAATAAGCGAGTATATTTTTTTAGGTCTGCGAATGGTTGACGGAATTGACATTTCGGAGTTTAACGATAGGTTCGGTAAAAGCGTTTACGAAGTTTTTGGGGAGCAAATCCAAAAGAATATTAATCGCGGTACAATGATAATAAGTAATGACAGATTGATTATTCCAAAAAAATATTTATATGTCAGCAATGCCATATTGGTGGATTTTGTATAAAGGGGTTGAGATTATGGCTGATATTTTAACAAGAGCGATAACAAAGGATGGTTTTTTTAAGATAAGCGTGGTTGTTTCCACCGAAACAGTTGAACAGGCAAGACAGTATCACAAGACAATGCCGATTGCAAGTGCGGCACTTGGCAGACTGCTCTCTGCGGGTCTGTTAATGGGAAGCGAGTTGAAAGAGGAAAACTCAAAGCTCACCATTCAGCTAAAGGGCGACGGCCCTATCGGAACTGTTCTGGTTGCCGCAAATTCAAAGGGTGAGGTAAAGGGTTATGTAGATAATCCCCTTGTGGATTTGCCTTTAAAGAGCAATGGAAAGCTTGATGTGGGAACAGCTGTGGGCAAGGGCAACCTGTGTGTAATAAAGGACCTTTGCCTTAAAGAGCCTTATGTTGGAAATGTGGATATTCAGACAGGAGAGATAGGCGATGATTTGGCGTATTATTTTGCCGTGTCGGAGCAAGTACCGAGTATGGTGTCTCTCGGTGTGCTTGTGGATACTGATTACAGCATAAAGTGTTCGGGCGGTTTTATAATTCAGGTAATGCCCGAATGTGATGAAGAAAGCCTTTGCAAGCTTGAAAACAGCGTTCAGGGGCTTATGAGTATGACGGAAATGTTGTCAAATGGTATGGACGGAAAAGAAATAATAAAGTATGTTATGCTGGGCTTTGAAACAGACATATTAGAGGAAAGAGAAGTCGGATATGTGTGCGGCTGCAGCAGAGAAAGAATGGAAAAAGCAATAATCTCTCTCGGTGCAGAGGAAATTGACGGAATGATACAGGACCAGGGCGGAGCGGAAATCGTATGCAGCTTCTGTAATACTGCATATACATTTAATTCTGATGAGCTTGAAGAAATGAAAGCCAAGACAAAGTATGTTAAACGAAAAAGTGAAAATAGCTGATATCAAGAGAAAAAAAGAGAAAACAGCATATTTTGTTTATATAATTCAAAATAATCAAGAGTGTATGTCTTGACTTTTGTGTGCAAGGTGAGTATAATATCTAATGTTGTCGCTTTAATAGGCGATGGCATTTAGGTGAGGGCGCTTAGCTCAGCTGGGAGAGCATCTGCCTTACAAGCAGAGGGTCATAGGTTCGAGCCCTATAGTGCCCACCATATTAAATACGGTCCGGTAGTTCAGTTGGTTAGAATGCCAGCCTGTCACGCTGGAGGTCGTGGGTTCGAACCCCATCCGGATCGCCAATTGCTGTATCTGAGATACAGCTTTTGCCTCTGTAGCTCAGTCGGTAGAGCAGGGGACTGAAAATCCCCGTGTCGGTGGTTCGATTCCGCCCGGAGGCACCATATTTGCGGGAGTGGCTCAGTGGTAGAGCGTCACCTTGCCAAGGTGAACGTCGCGAGTTCGAATCTCGTCTTCCGCTCCATAACAAAACAGACACCTATT
>CADAVS010000065.1 GCA_902791425.1 uncultured Ruminococcus sp. | reverse complement strand
GAAATCATTGAAACCGCAGTCAAAAATGCGTTCAGTCGTTTTTCTGCAAGACAGAACCGAATGACTGAAAACGGTGCCGGAAAGAACAGCCCTGCTGTTGTAAAGAAAAATCCAAAAGATATGAGCGATAAAGAGATTGACTCAATTATCGAACGCGTCAATAATGGTGAAAAGATTAGCTTTTAATCTATACGGCAAGTTACTTAAAATTAATATTTTAAAAAAAGGAGATTTTTAAATGAGTATTAACTATAACACACAGACAACCGCAACTAATGTTGCAGGCAACAATCTCACACCTGAGATGAAAACATACTACGACAGAGCACTCATACGCTTTGCATCTCCAAAGCTGGTTCACGCTCAGTTCGGTCAGAAAAAGCCTATCCCCGCAGGAAGCGGTAAGACGATTGAGTTCCGCAAGTTCAGCCCATTGCCTAAGGCAATGGTACCTCTTGCAGAGGGTGTTACACCAAAGGGCAACTCCCTCAACGTATCAACTGTTGAGTCAACTGTTGAGCAGTATGGTGACTATGTCACACTTTCTGATATGCTGACCCTGTCTTCAATAGACTCTGTCATTTCAGAAACTCAGGCGGTACTCGGCGACCAGGCAGGACGTACACTTGATACTGTCATTCGTGAAAAAATTAATGCCGGTACCAACGTTCAGTACGGCAACGGAAAATCTGACCGCAGTCTTTTGGTGGGTGGTAAGACAAATTACGCTGACAACGACTATTTGAATGTCGCAACAGTTAAAAAGGCTGTTGCCACACTCAAGCGTAACAATGCAAGTCCATTTAAAGACGGCTGTTACGTCGCAATTATTCACCCTGATGTTGCCAACGACTTGACTAACGACCCCGAATGGAAGGCTGTTAAGCAGAACGTTGACCCTGAGGATTGGTACAAGGGTGCTATCGGCAAAATTCACGGCGTTGTATTTGTTGAATCTACCGAAGCTAAAATCTTCCGTGCCGGAAGCTTAAGAAATGCCGAAACTCTTGAAAAGGGCGACCCTGAATGTCTTACTGTTGCCGCAGTAGGTGAAAATGGCAAAATCACTTTGAGAGAGGACCTTTCAAGTGATGATGCATCCGCCTTAATCGGCAGAAGCATACAGATAAACGGTTTTGATTATTCTGTTGCAACTGCTGTTGCAGGCGATGCAGGAAGTGCCTCTATTACGATTGCCGAAGACTTGGACAACAGCGTTATTGCAGACTGCATAATCTACCCGGGCGGTGCAGGTGCCAACGGCAGAGATATCTATTCGACTTTATTTATCGGACAGAATGCTTATGGAGTTACCAACATCACAGGCGGCGGTCTTGAAACTATCCTTAAGCAAAAGGGCAGTGCCGGCACAGGTGACCCCCTTGACCAGAGAAGTACCGTTGGTTGGAAGGCTACACAGACGGCAGAAATTCTCTCGCCTGAATTTATGGTTCGTGTAGAAACCACTTGCAGCTACTAAAAGATTTTTGTTTCTGCTGCCTAATGGCAGCAGAAACACACTTAAAAAGGAGGTATTATAAATGGCTAAAACTTCAAAAGCAAAAAGTTCTGCTTTAGAAAATTATTATAATGAGCTTGTTCCTGTTATGCTAATCAAAGACAATGCCAAATATAAAGATGATTTGACGGTTACCGTCAATGGCACAAACTATCAGATACAGCGTGGTGTTCAGGTTATGGTTCCGAGAAAAGTTGCTCTCACCATTGAACGCAGCCACAAGCAGGAGCTTGAAGCACAGGCATATATGGAAAGTCTGAAAGGTTAGGTGGCTTATGGAAATTTTAAGGGCAATAGAGCGTGCCGACGCTCTTCTTCCCAATCAATACAGCTTAGAGGAAAAGCTATGCTGGTGTGATGAAGTGTCCTCTGAAATTCGCAGAAATATCATAAAAAAATATGATATTATCGAAACAACAATTGATAAAAACGGCGAAATCGTCTTGCCGCCCGATATAACATATGAATTGGTTGAACAAATCATATTTAATAATCAAATCTACGAAAAGCAGGACTTCAGAAGCTTTAACCCGGCTTTCGCAGACTCTTATGCTCTCACAGGCAAAAAAATCTCTGTCGTATATCTTGCTCTCCCAAAGCCTATCAGAGCTACTGACATAAGGGGAGAATTTAATACAAGCGAAAACGTCATAGAGATAGAAAATGCTCCGTTTTACGAGGGTGACAAAATTCAGATAGCGTCACTTAACAACTTAAGCGAAGATACAGATTACTCATCATCTTCCTCCGCTTATATCTTAGAAATTATGCACGATAAAATTATACTCGACAGAGATGCCATAGAGGCAGAAACTGCTGCCAAGCTTGCCATTCGTCGTGTAATAGATGACATCACTGTTATAGATTGTGCTCCCTACGACAGAATGTATATTGAATATATACTTGCCAAAATTGCGTTATATCAGCACGATTATTCGGGATACAACGCACATATGACACAGTATAACAGTCTTTTTTCCGCCGCACAGCGTGAGTTTATTACACGAAATCCGCTTACTGCACGGCTGAGATTTAAAAATTTCAGCATAGTATAAATATATTTTGGGAGGTTGAAAAATATGTTGCCAAAACTGAATATAAAAGAAAACAAAAACGCAAGCCTTAAAGTCTTTGGAGGCTTGGACAGACGTGATAAAATATCTGACATATCATTTACAGATATGACAAATATATCACCTGATGCACTTCCTGCCATAAAGCCCAGAGAGCCAAGAAAGGAAATCACTGATTTAACATCTGCCGCCGCTGTTTGCTCACCTGAAATCACAAGCGACGAGCTATCCTCTTTTACAGGGATTGCCAATAACAAATTCTATTACAACGGAACGCTGATTTCAGGTACGCTTACAGAAGGCAAAAAGTCCATTGCTGACTTCAACGGAAAGATTTGTATTTTTCCTGACAAGGTTTATTACGATTACAACCCCGACCCCGAAACAGGTGTTGTTGGAAATTCTCTTGTCAGTATGGAAAGAGCAATGACTGTTAAAAATGCTAAATTCTATTCTTTCTTGGATGAAGTCACAGGCAGTTATACTGCGTATATCTCATCTATTTCCGTTAAGTTTTTATCATACTTTGCAGAGGGCGACAGCATTGTAATTTCAGGCTGTTCTAAATATTACAATAATACTGTCACCGCCGCAGAACGTAAGGAGACAGTGGCGGCAAACGCTATCGTAAGTGCTGTTGTCACATCAGTGAGCGACAACAAGCTGAGTTTAATATTATATAATAATTCGGGCGAAAAAGTTGGTTTTGAAAGCACTGTCGAGGCAAATACTGTTACACTGAAAATTGCCGTCCCCGATATGGACAATATATGTGTCCATAACAACCGTCTGTGGGGAACGTCAACTAACGGAGAATATGTATATGCCTCAAAGCTTGGCGATTGCACAAACTTTAACTCTTTTCAAGGTCTTGCAAACGACAGCTGGTACAGCTATATTGCAACCGGCGGACAATTTACAGGTATATGCAGCTACCGCACCTCTGTAATAGTTTTTAAGCAAAATTATATACATCACATCTATGGCGATACACCAACAAATTTTTCAATTCCCAAGCATACATACGGCGGATGCATTGACGGCAAAAGCATTTGTGAAATAGAAGGTATTTTATACTATCTTACCAATAATGGATTTTACGCATATAGCGGGGGCGAGCCTTACAGCGTATCACAGCAGCTTAATGTAAAATACTCCTCCTGCGCTGCCGGAACCGATGGCAGGCATTACTATGCCTCCGCTATCCGTGAAGACGGTACTTGTGAAGTCCTGGTTTACTCTCCCGAAAAAGATATTTGGGTCAGAGAAGACGATACGCCCTTTGTTGATTTTTGCTTATACAACGGCAAGCTTTACGGCATTACATCCGATAAAATGATGATGCTGTGTGGCGGAGATGAAAATTTTACCTGGCAAACTATTTCCAAACGCTTTACCTATGATGCAACGGACTACAAGGGCTTATCCTGCATATGGCTGAGAATGGAGCTTGACAATAATTCTGAGGTTGCTGTTTCTGTTTCCAAAGACAATAATGAATTTGAGCTATGCGATACAATTTCAGGCAACGGCGAATTTTCTGTGTATCGAGTGCCGATACGCTTTGGAAAGTGCAACAGCTTCAGAATTATGCTTGAAGGCACAGGAAATGCCACAGTACACGATATTGAAATCAAGAGTTACAACGGAGGTAGAATTTATGGATAAAATATCAGAAGACACAAAACTAAAAAAGGATGTACCTAAATACAATGACAGTGTCGGTATTCGTGCGACGCTGAATAATTTGGGAATTTCCGACAGCCGCATCGGCTATGACGAAAATAACAAAACCGTCACCATAGGCGGAAAAGCTTTTATGAAACCAACCTATATGGATGAAGATGCAGGCATATCATATGCACCTGAGTCAGCAATAAGACAAAATCTTGTTGACTTTTACAAGGACAGCTCCAACCCTATCGTACGTGTAAGCGACGCCTATACCGCCGCCGCAGGTAAATATGGACTTGATGCTTCTGCCCTCACATACGGAAACAACACTGTTATGATTGGCGGTGTTCCCCTTAACACATTGTATATTGACAACAGCGGAAAGGCGTGGGCTTGGCAAAATGATGTTTATGATTTGACAGAAAAATATGCAAATAATGTAGGTGTTTCAACGCCTGAATCAATTTACGGCAATACAAAAAAATATCTGTCAGATATAGAAAATGCAATAAAATCGTTATATAATCAATCGTCATTTTCCTACAACCCTGATGACGACCCCGTATATATGGCATACCGTAACAAGTATATACTGGAGGGCAACAGAGCAGCTCAGGACACTATGGCGAACTATTCTGCACTGACAGGCGGATATGCAAATTCAGCCGCCGTAACCGCAGGAGCACTTGCCAATCAATACTATTCACAACAGCTCACAGATAAAATTCCCGAGCTTGCCAATCAGGCTTATGCCAGGTACAATGATGACAGGCAAGCCAATATCAGTCTGATAGACAAAATGATTTCCGCATATAATTCGGCGTACAATAATTTATCGGATACTAACGATACCGCACGAAAGTATGCAAACGCAACGGCAAATTCTGTCACTGCAAGGGATAATGACTCTTATGAGAGGTATTGGACCGATTTACTAAATCAACAAGCCTATGACACTCAGGTGCAAAAGAATTATTGGGAAGATTCAAATAATATTCAAAATCAGCTTATGAACAGCTACAAAATGCAAGGATATATCCTCGATAACGAAGAACAGGAAATATCTAATTCCTATCTAAAACGGTTGTTAGAGGCTGAAATTGAAGAAATGAAAGCAAATACATACGCTAAATATTATAAATAATTATTCATCTTTACCGATGGTTGATGACACAATATTATCACAGACAGCCGCACACAAGGGGCTGTCTGTTTTTGATTTTATATTGCAAAAGTAATCTCATAGCACTCTTTACTTTTTAAATTTCAGTGTTATTGTCGTTCCCTTATCCACTACACTTTCAATGGCAATCTCTGCATCGTGATAGATTGCCCCGTGCTTTACAATGGACAAGCCAAGCCCTGTTCCGCCCTCTGCCTTCGACCTGCTTTTGTCAACACGATAAAATCTTTCAAATACTCTGTCCACAGAGTCTTTGGGTATGCCTATTCCCGTATCGCTTATTTCAAAAGTCACACAATCCTTAAGATTTTCTATATGTATATTAACACTGCCGTTGTCTTTATTGTATTTTATGGCATTGTCACATAAATTATATACCATCTCATATATAATTTGTCTTACTCCGTTTATTGTTGCATTTTCTCCGTCAATGCTGAATTTTACATTTTTCTTGTCCGCCGCAGGCTTCAAACCATCAAGAATTTCACGGGTTAATGCATCCAGCTCTATACTCTCAGGCACAAATCCATCGCTCTTTTCATCAAGAACAGATATTTTGATTATATCATTTACAAGAGAAATTAGCCGTTGTGCCTCCGAATAAATTGTGTTTGAAAAATCAATAACAGTATCATTGGGAACATTTCCCTCTTTCAGCAGTTCCGCAAAACCCGATATTGACGTAAGGGGGGTTTTAAGCTCGTGAGAAACATTTGCGGTAAATTCCCGTCTTATTGACTCTGCCTTTGCGGTTTCCGTAACATCTATAATCACCATAACCGCTCCGACGGTTTTACCATTTTCTTTTACGGGATTGGCAATCAAATTACAGATTTTGTCATTACATTTAATAATTTCCGTATGCTTTTTTCCGTTTAGTGCAGATTTAACTGTATCTCTGAATTTACGTGTTCTGTTCAAGGACAAGACATTGTTATTGGTAATCTGAGAATCTAACAGTTTTAACACCGCAGAATTATATGACAAAATCTTCTCATCCTCGTCAATTACGATAAAGCCTTCGCTCATATTTTCGGTTATTAATCTAAACTCCTCTTGATTATGCTTTGCCTCACTGACTTGTTTGTCAATCATCTTTTTTTGATGCAGAATTTTAAGCAATAACGGAGATAACTCCTCGTATGTTTCAGCCTCTCCTACATTATCCAAATCAATTGAATTTATAGGCTTTATAATACTTTTGGATACCTTAGACGATAAAACCAACGACAGTATAAAGATTATTGCAAATATCACAAGCATCGGCTGAACCAAGCCAAGCATAATAGTTAACAGTGAATATTGCGTTGTAGAAATTCTCAAAACCCTTCCGTCTGTCAGCCTGCGTGCATAATATACTGTTTTTTCCGTAAGTGTTTTGGAATATCTCGTGCTTGTGCCTGCTCCGTTTTCCAATGCGGCTTTAAATTCCTCTCTGCCCGAATGATTGTCCATTGCTGTGACGTTTGCCTCTGTATCCGCAAGAACAGTTCCGTCTTTATCTATCAGGGTAACCCTTTTGTTATTCTGATTAAAATCAGCAAAAAAATCATCTCTGCTGTCCTCTATGGCATACTGAATATAATCAGCCTCACTTTTAAGCTCTGCCTCAAGCTGTTGTTCAAAAAAGCCGTACAACATTCCCATAATCAAAATCATACTTAAAAGCAGAACGATTATCGAAGTATAAAAAACCGAGCGAAATATCTTACTCGTCATACTCGCTTCCTCCAATTTTATATCCCACGTTTTTTACAGTTTTAATTAAGTTGCCTGCATCCTTCAGCTTAACACGCAGTTTTCTGATATGCACATCTAAGGTTCTCGACTCCTCATAGTATTCACCCCACACCTTGCTAAGCAAGGCATCACGGCTCACAACATCTCCGTCAGCCTCCAACAAAACATTAAGCAGCATATATTCTTTGTAGGAGAGATTTATTTCCTCTCCGCCAACCTTGATTATATGTTTTTTAGGATTGACATAAAGAGAGTCTATAATATATATCTCTTCCTTGTCATCTTTTCTGCCTGCCCGCCTCAGCACAGCCTTAACACGGGAGATTAGTTCTGTCATTCCAAAAGGCTTTGATATATAGTCATCTGCACCCATATCAAGACCTGTGACCTTGTCAAACTCACTATCCTTAGCAGTAAGCATAATAACAGGTATATTCTCTGTCCTTTTACTGTCTCTTATCTTCTTTAAAATAGACAAACCATCCTCTTGCGGTAACATTATATCAAGCATAATAAGTAACGGCTCTTCCCTCTCTATCTCCTGCCAGAATTCAAAAGGTGCCGCAAAATCTTTTACTTCATACCCCTCTTTGCAAAGAGCGTAGCTAACCAGCTTTCTTATATTGTCATCATCTTCAACAAGATAAATCACCGCAACTCACCTCTCATATTCATATCTTAAAATAATTATACCACTAATTCAAATTTCTTCAATAGTAAATTATAAAGATTTATGAGAACCCGTTATAGAATATATTACCCATTCGGCAATATTTTCCGCGTGGTCGCCTATCCTCTCAAAATATTTTGCAATCATCAGCAAATCAATTAATGCTTCAGGAGCGTCAGAGCCGTTTCTCACACCCGAAATCAACTCATTTTTAACCTTTTCAAAAAGGTCATCAACAACGTTGTCATATTGTATAACCGAACGTGCGAGTTCCAAATCTTTTTTCACAAATGAGTCCACGCTGTCGGTAACCATCTTAATAGTGGCTCTTGCCATATCCGCAATATGAATATTTTTGCCGAGTTCTAAATCATAAACAAAGCAAGCAATCTCAGAAATATCCGCCGCCTGGTCGCCTATTCTCTCCATATCCGAAATCATTTTGAGCGCCGACGAAATTGTCCTCAAATCGTGTGCTACGGGTTGTTGCTGAAGCAACAGCTTCATACAAATGTTTTCAATATCTCTTTCCTTTTGGTCAATCTCTCTATCCGCTTGAATAACATCTTCTTTCAAATTCGTGTCGCCGTCAATAAGATATTTAGCAACCTTAGATATAACTTCTTCACACAACGAACCCATAATTATTAGTTCATTATTCAAATCATTCAACTGTCTGTCAAAACGGTTTCTCATTATCCAAACCTCCCTGTTATATAGTCCTCTGTGCGTTTATCAACGGGGTTAGAAAACATTTTTTCAGTATCACCATATTCCACAATTTCTCCCAACAAAAAGAACGCCGTCATATCTGCAACACGGACAGCCTGCTGCATATTATGCGTTACCATAATTATGGTATACTTCTCTCTCAGCTCTACCGCTAAGTCCTCGATTTTTGAAGTGGAAATCGGGTCAAGTGCAGATGTAGGCTCATCCATCAGCAATATCTCAGGCTCAACCGCAAGAGCACGTGCGATACAAAGTCTTTGCTGTTGACCGCCACTCATAGATAACGCACTCTTTTTCAGTCTGTCCTTGCACTCGTCCCAGATTGCCGCCTGTTTAAGTGATTTTTCCACTATCTCATCAAGTTTGACCTTTGACTTTATTCCTTGTATTCTCGGACCATATGCAATGTTGTCGTATATGCTCATAGGGAATGGGTTTGGCTTTTGAAAGACCATTCCCACACGCTTTCTCAATTCTGTTACGTCTATATCTTTGTATATATCTGTGCCGTCTAATGTAATCTTGCCCGTAACTCTGCAACCCTCAACCAAGTCATTCATACGATTTAAAGTCTTTAAGAATGTAGACTTTCCGCATCCTGACGGACCTATAAGAGCAGTAATTTTATTTGAG
>CADAVS010000064.1 GCA_902791425.1 uncultured Ruminococcus sp. | reverse complement strand
GTGCCGGAGGGCAAGGTTTTCTCGCATTGGGAAATGGAAGGCGACAATGCCGACGACATACCGGGATTTGAGAAATACGCAAAATCTCCCGCTAATCTGGAAATGCCCCAACATGACGTAACATTTAAGGCGGTTTTTAAAGAAAAGGTATCAAGGGTCTATATTACACTGCCACAGCCCCGGGGTGGAGATGCGCTCAGTAATAATACAAGCGCAACCGCTTTGTATACCGTAAACGGCGACGAAACAAAAGAAAATGTTGATATTACGTGGAGAAAGCACATTATCGACAAAAAACAAGATAAGTTTGATTTTAACACTTTATATGACGCATCATTTTCTTTCAGTGACAGTCCCGATGGAAATTTTGGACTTGCAGACGCAAATGAATTTATAATATATGTAAATGGCACAGAACTGTCTAATGAAAACTACAAATATCTCAATCACTTTGAAAACGGCGGCGGTGTTTACGGAACGGTGGAAGATTCAGATCCTGTAAAACAACGCAGGGTGAATATTACTTATCCCTATCAAACCGCCAAAGCAAATGTGTTGTCTGTTGAGAGCCCGACAATCGAAATTACCTCGGATACAACTATTAATGAAATTAAAACGCTTTTGCCGGATTCCGTTCAGATTACATATGAAAGCATTGACGGCAACAAAACGGCAAGCGCACCGGTTTTGTGGGACACCGCAAGCCTGACGGGAACTGTACAAGATAATGCTGAAATAAAAGGAACCGTTACGATACCCGAAGCCTTGGATGCGGCAAAGGATAAGAAACAAACCACAATTACCGTAACAATCTCCGGTAAGACAAGACTTCAAATGCCGTCGGCAAACGTGAATGACGGCGCAATAATTGCCCTTGATGGAAAAATTACACTTTCGTCAGAAGACGGTGCAACAATTTGGTATAAGATAGATGACGGTGCATATATGCAATATAATGCCGATACCGGAATTGTTCCACAGGGTGAGGCGGGCAAAACAGTAGAACGCAAAATTACCGCTTACTGCGAAAAAGAGGGATATTTGCGGAGTGAATTCCTCACGCTGAATATAAAGGTTGACAACGAATCCGTTCACACAGTAAAAATTGTTGATAAAAACGGCATAATATACGGCTACGCTTCGGGTGCCGGCGAATACAAAGTCGGAGAGACCGTAACCATAAATGCAACGGAAAACGATCCCGAAAAATGCGTATCAAGCTGGAGTGCAGAGGGAATTACATTAACCGAGGCAGATAAAACCGCATCTGCGTTTACCTTTAAAATGCCGGCGGAAGATGTAACGATAACGGCGGAATCATTCCGATACTATGTAAGCAAGCTTTATTTAAGCTCCATTACACCTATTGCCGATAATTCTCTGCCGCAGGCTCTTGAAATTATCGGTGCAGAGGATGTAAACGGAAATGCGTTTGATAAAGACGATATTTTGGCAAATGCCAATCTGATGGAATGGCAGATAGTCGGTGAAAATGACACAAGCACACCAATTAAGGATATAAGTAATTACAAAACAGTAAGGGGCAACAGGTACAGAGCTATTTTATCTGTTGAAAGAAAAAATTCAGCTGTTAAAGCGGTTTGCGATAATTATGAAATGTTTTTCGGGGATGAGAAGCTTGTGTCGCAGGGTGAATTTATACCGCTTTATTATATAGATTTCACCGCCGTATATGATGAGCTTAAAAGCGTTAACTTAGGTGACAGCATTACCGCATATACCGGAAACTATATTGATTTCCCCGAAGAAATCGGCGTTAAGACAAAATACGGTTCAATCACAACGGCAGACGTTACATGGACCGGAACGGATAGTATTAATACATCGACACCTGCCGGCAACTACGAGGTAACCGCAATGCTCACTTTGCCAAACAATGTTACTGCAACAGATGAGCAAAAGAACATAAATGTTACAGTCAAGGTTCGCAATATTATAAGCAGCGTTGCTTTGGAAACAGTCGGCGGCAATGCACCGGCAAAAGCCGGAGAGAACTTGCCTACATCTCTTAAGGTAAAGAGCGACAGCGCAAGCCTTGTTGAAAACAGTTTTTCCGTATCGCCAAACGACGAAACTGCTGTCAAAGATACTGAATACACAATCACCGCAAGGGTTAAGCCTGCCGAAAATTGTGAGTTCGCCGCAGACACGATATTCACAATAAACGGCATATCTATGAATGCAAGCCCTGCGGAAAACGGCGAATACGAGCTGACCTATACCTTTACGGCACACGAGCTGCAGTCTTATGTCGTTATCGTAAACAACGGAGAAAGTCAAAAACGTAAAGAGGGAGATACGGTAAGTATAAGCACTCAGTCAAGCGGCTTTTATAAATGGACGGCTGAAACGGTTTATGAAGCAACCGAACCCGTGGAGAAAGAAGATGGTTCAACTGAGGCAGTACCGGTTACATACAGGAACCCCGTAAACATATTTGAATACGGTGACGAGCTTAAGGCGGAAACAAGCTTTATAATGCCAAAGCTTGCCGATGGCAGGCGGTTGGAAATTACGGCTGAGTATGTCGGTATTTCGTATGATATGCAGACGGGGACGGCAACTGTTATGTCCGATAATGAATACACCGGTGTTAAGGTAATATTCGCTTCCTGCCTTGGTGATAGGCTTGTTTCGGCTCAATCCGAAGATGTGAATTTGAAGGCGGGTTCAAATACAGTAACCGCCCCCGAATCTTTCACAACAGCCGGCGCAGACACGATAAAGGTTATGGTTTGGACTGATTTTGAAAATATTATACCGCTGTTTGAAGACTTTGAAAACAAATTACAGGAGGTGAAATAAAATGAAAAATAAGACAAGAGGAACAATATCACTTGTCTGCGGAATAATTTGCGTATTGTGCGAAGTGTTGTTTATAATACTGAATTTAGCATTTAAGTATGATTTTGACGGAAGAAACAACATCGTATCAAATATTGCTCTGCTTATACTTGGAATCTATCTGTGTTATATTGGAGTTAAAAAGAGAAAAGAAGATCAATAAAAATTATTGAAAAAGGAGATGAATATGCGGTGGCAGATACGGCATATAACAACAACTACAAAAAACAGCAGAGAGTTTCTTTTCTGAACTTTCTTGCGGATCTTCCGAATTTTGTTGCTGTGTTTGTTTCCGCAGTTCTCTCCGGATCGCTCATTGTGTGGATGGATTTTATCGATTCATTATGCAATGTGGCGGATTCGGCAATATATTTCTTTACAATAACCGTGGAAGCATAGTAAATCAAGTGGATAAAACAACATTTGCCGAGGCTTTTAAAAAAGCGGATGAAATTATGTATGAAAACAAGAAAATTAATTTTTGAATTTTGTTGTCCTTTTGTTGTCCTTTATGTTCTATAATATCAATATAATAATATTTCAAAGAAAGAGGTAATGTTTATGTGGAACAGAAGTAAGTTGAAAGAGAAAGCGAAGTTAGGCGTCAAACGCAATTACTGGAAGACGGTGCTTGTAGCACTTCTGTCTGCACTCGCGGTCGGAGGCTTTGCAGCTGCGGGCGGTGCAAGTCATTCATTTGCGTCAATGCCGGGTACACAATCGATATTTGGTAATTTGCCGATTGACGCACCGCAAAATCTGGCTGTTACAAACTCAATTTCGCCGGCATTTTGGATGCTGCTCAGTGTATTTGCGATACTTGTAGCCGCATTTGCAATTTTTTCTGTGATTGCACTTGTAAATCCGTTTAATGTAGGTACATACAAATACAGTCTTAACGCAATAAGAGGCGAAGGAAACATTTCTGATCTCGGAAACGGATTTGATGTAAGCTATAAAAGAAATGTTAAGGTTATGTTTTTCTATGACCTGTATTCAATCCTTTGGACAATGCTCTTTATCATTCCGGGACTTATCAAAATCTATGAGTACAGAATGATACCTTATATTTTGGCAGACAATCCCGATATGGACAAAAAAGAAGTTTTTGCACTCAGCAAATCTATGATGAAGGGCAATAAATGGCGTGCATTCGTTCTTGATTTAAGTTTTATTCTTTGGGATTTCTTAAGCTGCGTCACACTCGGACTTGTGGGAACATTCTGGGTTGCTCCTTATAAGCTCCTTACAAATGCCGCACTTTATGATGAGTTAAAACAAAACTAAACAAAAAGGAAAAATACTGCAACCTCTATCTGTACTAAGCCTATTATCTCATAGGGCTTATGAGATAAACAAGTTTTTTATGTGATTTTCTTAAAAATAATCACAAATATATTATTACGAGGAAAAATTATTATGAAACAAAAACATAGAATTTTCAGTATGGTGCTGTCGCTGTGTATGCTGGCAAGCCTGTTGTCCGGCATTACGCTTAATGCGTCGGCAGCGGAACCGGCAGCAACGGTTACGGTGAACGGCAACGTAACGTTAAGCAGCGATAAACCTTATTATGTAAACGGCGAAGCTGCGGAAAATGGTGAACTCGGAGAAAACGAGTGCAGCGCCTATTTTGAAAACGGCACTTTGCACCTAAAAGAGTATCACGGTGACGCAATCCGCTCATCGGGAGACTTGACGATTAAAGTAAATGGTTATAACTTTATCAAGACAAAATCTGACCTTGCCATTACCTGTTTGGGAGCGTTAACAATTGACGGTCCGAACAGGGACAGTGAGGAAGGAAGATTGGATGAATTACAGATATCGTCTGCCGAAGGCGGCGGCATCTACGGCAACGAAGGCATTACGGTCAGCGGATTATACAGCTTTCAGGTTTTTTGTGCAGACGACAGCTGTCTTTTGTCCGGACCGGGGAAGAATATTAAGGTTTCCAACCTGCAGCATATGTTTGTATCTTGTTTAGGAGATAATCCTGCCGTTTACAGCAGCGGCGGTAGCCTTGAGCTTGAGTCTGAGCTTCTATATATCGGCTCCGAAACATCATATGTTGTTTCGACCGGCAGTGAGAGTGTTCCCGCAACGCTTTCGGCAGGCAAGGCAATAAGCGTTAAAGCATATGATGAGGACGGCATAGCAATATATCCCCTGTCATCAAAGGTGACGGTGGGAGAAAAAGAATTTACCGAAAAAGATAAAAACAATTCGGAAATAACATTCGGAATAGATACAAGAAAAGGTGTCATAATTTCGATTGATAAAATTAATAATCAAAATGTTGAAAACAAAGACAAATATTCTATTGAATACACAGGTAAAGTTCCGGAGTTTTCCTTTACGGCAAAGAATGAAGAAGACGAAACGGTAGAACTTAAATATACAACCGTTTGGCGTAATGAAAACGCCTCTATGCTTGCCGAGGCTCCTACGGACATAGGCAAGTATTTGGTAGAAGTTTACGGCGAAAATGATAATTATTCGTCATTTATTTCATTCGGAATTGAAATTATTCCGGGAGACGCCTCGGGTACTTACGAAACTGCTTTGGAAAATTATATTACTGTCGGCAACAACATTATATCACTTCCCGAAATACCGAGCGGAATGGTATACGACACACCGATGGAATGTGACGGAGACGGAAATACCCTTGAATCGTCGGAGCTTACAAATATGATAATCAGCCGCAATCAGCTGTCGGTTAAAACGGAAAGCCTGAATAAAGATACTTATTACGTTAAAGTCCCTGTTGAAAAGGCTTCGGAAAATGCTAAATGCAATTATAATGATTACAGCATTATGCTTACCTTGACAAAGGCGAACGTTCCGCTGTATGATTCGTGCAACGGCAGTGAGCTTGCAACAAGCATACCAAATTCCGACACAATTGATGCCGCATGGAATAATATAGACGGAGATATAGGAAAAGATATCAAATATATAGCCGATACCAACGGTTATCAGCTTGAGGGCTGGTATACTGCACCCAACGGCTGGGGCAAAAAAATCGCCGATGCTGACGGCGTTCCTGCAGAAGAAAAAGCCTTTGAAAACGGCAAGACATATTACGCACACTGGGTGTGGACAAAAACAGCGGTTGGCGCTGATAAAGACGCTTATCAGGTTCCGAAATTTATTTACGGATACTTAAACACTCCCAAAACGGTCTATACCACAGGACTTGACTTTACAAAAAATGAACTGTCTGACAGCGGTATGGGTTATTCGTGGGATAAAGAGTCCAATACGCTTACGCTGAGTGGTATACAAATTACGGCTTTGGACAGCCTGCTTGGTCTTGTGCTTCCGAGTGGCAGTACAATTCGGTTTGAAAACGATGAATACGCCGCCTTCAAGAAAGAGGATGGAACAGAGGTCGAAGGACAATACAGCGAAACTCAAAACAGTATTATCTGTAAACACCTTGCAGAGCTGCCGACCGACATTTACTGTACAGGTGATTTAACAATTTATAACAATAAACCCGCTTCGGAAATGGAGTATGAACTCGGAAACTATATCGATGCATCCACGGGAGGAATACGCACAGCAGGCAATCTGAATATTGAAAACGGGAAAATATTTGTGGGGCGCTTGCTTGCAAAGGACGATGTTTCTCTTAAAAATGTATTTATAGAATCCTTCGATTATTATGGCAATGAAACCGATGAAACAATGTATAAAATTTCATCAGATGAAGGAAGCATAAAAATCAGCGATTGTTCGTTATATGTGGATAATATAAATGCCGCAAAAGATGTTAGTATTTCCGGAGACAGATATTATGTGTATGTTACCGACAGTATTTCCGCTATGGATAGCATCAATATTAACGGTTCGGGCGGTGATTCAAAAGTTTCAGTTGCACTTGGCGGTTATAATGATGCACAGTATGGCGGAATTTACACCGATACAATCACGATTAATAATGCCGATGTTACAACTCGTGCTCTTCACAGTTCCAAAAAAACAACGATTACAAACAGTACGGTAAATATCGAAAGTCTCGGGATTTCGCCGGCAGTAGTTATAGGGTCAGGAAGCAGGTTTGAAAATAGCAATATAACTGTTTCAAAAGTACAAGATAAAAATGTCGGTATTGTAGGATTGCATGACTTAACCATAAGCGGCGGCAAAACGACCGTTACGGCGGCAAACGGTGCGGCTATGCTGAAAGCAATTATGGTTTACGGCGAGGATAATGACGGCGGGCTTGTGCTAAACAAAGCTAAAATCACAACTCCCTCCGGCGGCAAAATCGGGCAGGAACAGTTTCGTTTCGGCGAAGACGAGTCATCGCCCATATACAGAGCGTGGTTCATCGGTGACAACAGTTCATCTGTAGTAATAAGCCCGGTATCATCCCACAGTTCAAGCGGAGGCGGTGGAACAACGCAGTATACCGTAACCTTTGAAACAAACGGCGGAAACAAAATTAACAGTGTTAAGGTGAACAAAAACAGTACACTTTCAAAACCAACCGAACCGATAAAAGACGGATATATCTTTGGCGGCTGGTACAGTGATAAAGAGTGCAAAAATGCTTATGATTTCGGCGAAAGTGTTACAAATTCGATTACGCTTTATGCAAAGTGGGTTGAAAAAGAAACAGAGCCGACAGAGCCTGTTACACCCAAATGGGAAAATCCGTTTGGCGATGTGAAAAAATCTGATTGGTTTTATAATGCGGTAGCAGATGTCGCTTCAAAAGGTATTGTTGCCGGAATAAGCGATACTGCTTATGAGCCGAACGGAACATTAACCCGTGCAATGTTTATAACCATGCTGCACCGATATGCCGGAGAGCCTGTGGTGAATTTCGCAATCTCCTATACGGATATAGGAGAAAGCTGGTACACCGAGGCTGTGCGCTGGGCATCCTCCACAGGTGTGGTAAAAGGTTTTGATAACAACTCTTTCCGCCCTGACGATCCGATTACACGCGAGCAGGCTGCTGCAATGCTTCAAAGATATGCGGAATTTGCAAAAGAAAGCAATCCGTTGTGGAATGAAACAAATATCTTGTCCTATGATGATTTTGACACCATTTCCGAATGGGCAATCCCGGCAATTCAGTGGGCAGTAGGGGCAGGTGTAATGAAGGGCAGAACCGATATGACAATTAATCCGTCCGAAAACATTACAAGAGCGGAAATTGCACAAATGCTTGTAAATTACATAGGAGCGGTTGAAAAATATAACGCAGAAATAAATAAGTAAAACATTTGGTTTGAAGAGTGGCTGCCGATATATTGCCGAGAGATTTATTTCGGCATATAAAAGCAGCCATTGCTTTATCTATTTGTGAGAGGCAATAGTATGAAAAATTTTATTATCAAGGGAAATATATGTTTCAGCACAGCACATAGGGAATTGAAAACGATATCAGGGTATGCGGTATGTAAAGATGGAAAATGTGCGGGCGTTTTTAATAAAATACCTGCTGAGTTTAAGACTTATGAACTGCATAATTATGGTGATATGCTTATTATCCCGGGAATGGTGGATTTGCATATTCATGCACCGCAGTACGCTTTTCGAGGTATGGGTATGGATTATGAACTGATTGAGTGGCTTAATAATCGAACTTTTCCGGAAGAAGCAAAGTATGCATGTATCGAATATGCACAGAAGGCCTATTCCATTTTTGCAGAAAGTTTGAAAAACAGTGCGACCACAAGAGCCTGCATTTTTGCTACAAAACACAGAGCAGCGACTGAAATATTGATGGATTTAATGGAGAACACAGGTCTGATAACCTATGTGGGAAAAATAAATATGGATCGTAACGCACCGGATGCCCTTGTGGAAGAAAGCACCGATAGATCGGCGTATGACACTTTTGGCTGGCTCAACGAAATCAAGGATAGATACAAACGCACAAAACCGATTTTAACACCTCGTTTTATCCCAAGCTGTACCGATGCGCTTATGGGGGAACTGCGGGAAATTCAGCGTGCATACCATTTGCCTGTACAGTCGCATTTATCGGAAAACCGGGACGAAATCAAGTGGGTGCAGGAACTTTGTCCCGATACGGCATTCTATGGTGACGGATATGACAAATTTAACCTTTTTGGTGCTGAAAATCTTGACTTTGAAAAGGTTAATACAGTCATGGCACATTGCGTCTGGTCAACAGATGAAGAAGTAAAGCGTATGAGAGATAACGATGTGTTCATTGCGCATTGTCCGGCGTCCAATATGAATTTATCATCGGGAATTGCGCCGGTAAGAAAGTATCTTGATATGGATATGAGAATAGGCTTGGGCAGTGATGTTGCAGGCGGGCAGACGGAATCAATGTTTCGTGCAATTACAGATGCAATTCAAGTCTCAAAAATGTACCGGATATATATAGACGAAAATGCAAAACCTGTAACCTTTGAAGAGG